>JAPLGZ010000133.1 GCA_026389895.1 Chloroflexota bacterium
TCTGGATATTCAGACCTTGACGGTGCTGGAAGAGTTTCTGGATTATTTTGTCGGCTGTGTCGTTGTTGTCAGCCATGACCGTTATTTTCTTGATCGCACGGTGGACTTTCT
Organism: Chloroflexota bacterium; assembly: GCA_026389895.1. Taxonomy (GTDB): domain Bacteria; phylum Chloroflexota; class Anaerolineae; order Caldilineales; family Caldilineaceae; genus JAPLGZ01. Next base: position 112 of record JAPLGZ010000133.1, read on the forward strand.
GGTAACGGTGGAGGATGGCAAATTAGGGCCACGTTATCCGACGCCTTACAGCACCTATGAACGTTTATACCGGGAGACAGCCGCGCTACAAAGCAGTGAGAAAATGCCCATCGAAAAGCTGCCCACGGAAAAAATGCCCGTGGAACCGCCCCAAAATGGCGTAAATGCTGCGGCCAATGTACGGAAGCTTTCCTGGAAAGAGCAGCGCGAACTCGAAAGTCTGGAAGCGCGTGTTGCCGAACTAGAGACCGCCAAAAATAATTTATTGGACGAAATGAATGCCGCGGGCGCTGATTATGCAAAATTACAGCGTCTAAGCGGACAGCTAGAAACATTAGAATCCACCCTAGAAACTGCGCTAGAACGTTGGTTGGAACTCTCCGAAATGGCGGTAAATTAGGCGCAGCCATCATTTAGTTGTACCTGTGCTTGACCACCTCGCCATTAGCCAGTTCTGCATGCGTTCTCCTCATTGCGCTATCCAAACCTCATTGCCCATAGTTTCTCCCCTACTCACTTATCAATGACGTAAGGTTTACTTGTTTGCGTTTGTGTTGCAGCCATGTTACACTCACCAATTATTTTAATTTAACTTTGTGCCCACCTCCGCTTACCGACCACCCGCTCTTTAGGACAATCGCACCAAATTATAAATATCAGTCCATTTTATTCAATCGGGTTTTAGCTAATGTATGAAGTGACCTGTTTTCATTGCCTTCGGATTGTCCACATTACACCAGACGATGCTCATTGTTCTGTCTGTAACGAAGACTTGAGGCATCTAATTCCACCGGCCTTTGCCTCCAAATATTTTTACGATCGCGCCGCCCATATGGCGTCAGAAGGGAAATTGCAGGCCGCATTAGCCGAGGTAGATCGGGGTCTGGATTATCGTGTTAGCTCTGAGTTGCACTTATTGGGCGGCATTCTCGCCAAGCGGATTAGCGACTTTGACTTGATGCGCCAACATGTGGCGGCGATTCCATTGGATGACGTGCTGCGCCAGGAAGCAGAGTGGCTATTACGTTCACATCAAACGCGCCAACGCACCTTGCGCCAGGCCGATAAAGCCCGCAAAACGACTAACCGGGTGAGTTTGTCTGATCCAGAGGAAGCGCCACTGCCTTTTATGGTCGATGAAGTGGCGCCATCGCCCGTACGACCGGCCCGCGCCAACAATCTATGGGTAGGTTTAGTGGTCGTCCTGCTCGTGGCCGGCATCGGCTGGATTATCTTTGGCCGCAACGCGTTGGGTCTGAGATTTCTGACCGCCAACGGCAATACCCCAACCACGGCCGCTTCGGAATACGCCGAGAATGGGGTGACAGCCACGATTCCTGCCGCTGACATCCAGCCAGCGCTCATCTTAACGCCCACGCTAGCAATTTCGGTCACACCGGAGATACCCAACAATATCGCACAACGCTCTGCAACACCAGAGCCGCTTGCAGCCAATACACCGCGCAGTGTGATCGAAGCCATTGATACCAGGCTATTTGACTTTAAGGGTTTCTTGTTGCAAAAAGAACGGCAGGATCTGGCCCAGTTGGATGTTTCGGGCAGTTTACAGGGTACAAAACTAAAGCTCAAGGGCATCGTCCCCATGGCGGCGGATCGCAGCGTCTTGATTGACGTGGCCCAAAGTGCGCCGGATGTGACAGAGGTGGATGCCGTAGATTTGTTGGTGCGCTTACCGCCGACGTATACCGTGCAAACAGGGGACACGATCTGGGATATCACGTACAAACTCTATGGGGATGTGTCGCGGATGCAAGCCCTCATCGACGCCAATGCCGACGTTCTGCCGTCACCTGAGGCACTGCGCATCGGCATGGAGCTAAAGGTGCCGCCGAATCAGTGAGAAGGAAGATTAAGAGATTGCGCCCTATCAATCTCTAATCTCCCTTCTCTAATCTGGTAATCTCTTAATCTTTCTACCGCGGTGGATGCATAGGCATCACTACATGCAAAAATTCTTCCTCGCCCATCCCAATCGGACGAATCGTGCCAGGGCGCGTCGGTTGCGTGGTTTCGAGCACCACTTGCGGCTGATCGATCTGACTGAGCACATCGATCAGATATTTGGCATTAAAAGCAATCTCGACCGTTTCGCCTTCCACCATCGCATCGATCTCGTTGACGTTGTCACCCATTTCTGTGCTGGTGGCGGTCAAACGCACATGACCAGCATGCTCACCAGTGCCAGGAATCACAGCCAGACGAATGATATTGGCATTGTCGCGAGCAAAGAGAAAAGAGACGCGAACACCTTTGAGCAAAGCGGCCGTATCGACAACCGTACGGGTGGTTTTGCTCTTCGGGATAATGGCGCGATAGTCGGGGAAGCGCGCATCGATTAGTTCGCTGACCAACTCCACGCGATGGAAGGCCCCCTTCGTCTCCTCACTTTTACCACCCAGTTGGAACAAAATCTGGTTGCGCGCTTGGGTCACAATCACCTGGACAGGCCGGGCCTCATCGGCGTCGGCGCTAATTCTTGCCAATTCCCCCAAACTGCGCGCCGGCACAATCACGGTCAGATCACCTTCGATCATGCCTTGGCTCAACAAGACACTTCGCACGCTTAAACGGTAACCATCGGTCGCCGCCATCGAGAGCCGCTCACCCTTAAAGCTAACCTCAACGCCGGTTAATGTCGGTTTGCTTTCATCGCTCGACGCCGCAAAGATGACTTGATCGATCATCTTGCGTAGGCCAGTAACGGCCAGTTCAATGCGCATACCATCCGTTACCTGGACCATCCCCGCGCTCTCTTGTACATCGCCACTGCTATCACCGGCGGTGGGGATCAGTGGGAACTCATAAGCGTCGATGCCTTTCATATTAGCGTCGTAGCGCGCACAGTTCAGATGTAAGGTCTGCGTGCGCACGGCTAGTTCCATATCGATCCGTTCGGGGGGCAGGCTGTTGACAAATTCAGTCAACAAACGCGCCGGCACGGTAATCGCGCCTTCGTCTTCTACCTTGGCCCCAATCCAACAATTAATGCCGATCTCGCGATTGGTAGCGGCGAGGCGCAACTGATTCCCCTTGGCTTCGAGTAGGATATTTCCCAATACCGGCATCGTGCTGCGCGAGGAGACTGCGCGGCCGACAATCGATAGACCTTTGGCTAGATTTTCTTGAAAGCAACTGACCCGCATCAACAACCTCCCTATCGGTGTTGAACTATAACGTTATCATTGGCAGCCAGGCTGCATTTTTTAGCGACAGAGCCTTCGGGGGTGAGGCCCAATAGTTTCTCTGATTTAGCGATTTGGGCGATGCATGGGCATCACCACATGCAAAAATTCTTCTTCGTCAAGGCCGACTGGCCGGATCGTAACGGCGCGTGTATGTTGCGTTGTCTCAATCACCACTTGTGGCTGATCGATATGGCTGAGGACATCCAGTAGATATTTGGCGCTAAACGCAATCTCCACACCATTGCCTTCAACAAACGCATCGATCTCGTTGACATTGTCACCCATTTCCAGGCTGGTTGCCGTCAAACGGATTTGACCACTTTGTCCCTGATGCGGCCGGATGGCAAGGTGCACGATGTTGGCGTTGTCGCGGGCAAATAGATAGGCCACATCAACGGCATTAAAGAGCGCCGCTGTATCAACAATTGTCCGGGTGGTTCTGTTCTTGGGAATGATCGCCTGATAATCGGGGTACCGGGCATCAATCAATTCACTGACTAATTCGACGCGATGAAATGCGCCTTTATTGGCTTGGCTTTTGCCCCAAAGTTGGAAGAGAATTTGGTTACGCGCCTGGGTGACAAAGACCTGGACTAAGTGTGTTTCGTCGGCGTCGGCGCTGATGCGGGCTAGTTCACCTAAATTCTTAGCTGGCACGATCACCGTCAGTGTTTCTAGCCCCTGTTCCCGGTCGAGCGGTAGACTGCGCACGCTCAGACGGTTGCCATCCGAAGCCGCCATCGTCAAGCGATTATTTTTGAAACTTACTTCTACGCCACTCCAAACCGGGCGATTTTCATCGGTAGAGGCCGCAAAGATCACTTGTTCAATCATCTTGCGCAAGCCACTCAGTTCTAGCTCAATATGGACCCCGTCCGTCACCTGCACCATGCTTGTGCTTTCTGGCTCGCGGCTGGCCGTTGGGATCAGTGGAAATTCGTAAGCGTCAATGCCCTTCATATTGGCGTCATAACGCGCACAGTTCAGGTGTAAGGTCTGCGTGCGGACAATTAATTCCAGATCAATGCGTTCGGGTGGCAACTTATTAATAAAATCACTCAGCAGACGCGCCGGCACGGTGATCGCGCCTTCATCTTCGACTTTCGCCCCGATCCAACAATTGATGCCAATTTCTCGGTTGGTGGCAGCCAAACGCAACTGGTTATTTTTAGCTTCGAGCAGGATATTGCCCAACACTGGCATTGTCGTGCGCGCGGCAACTGCGCGGCTGACGATGGCTAATCCTTTGGCCAGATTTTCCTGCAAACAGCTAACTCGCACCGGAGCCTCCTCGTTCGCAGAACCGCGAAAGCACAGCATTTATCAGGAGTATGACGTAGGGGCAGTATAGCACAGCCAGGGCAAATTGTGAATTAGACAGGGTAGAAAGGGTGCATCCCAGGTTTGGCGCAATTTTTTTGCGGGGATAAATCCTGCAGGGACAGAGGCAAGTCGCCTCAGTGTCTGGGACCCTGGTCCTGGGCATGCTTTGGGTGGCCTTGCTAGGGTCAGGAGCAAATTCCATTGACGTTAAATCGGGCTGGGCTCAAGCAGAAAGCAGAAGTTCGCTCACTCTAGGATTGGGCGCAACGGCAGACGCACCCAGAATCGGCTGCCCAAATTTTCCACACTCATCACGCCCACCGTTCCCCCATGCGCTTCGACAATTCCGCGCACGATCGAAAGCCCTAAACCAAAGCCCCGTTTGCCTGAGCGCGACTTATCGACTTGATAAAAACGGTCAAAAATGTAGGGTAGATCAGCAGCCGGAATCCCCTTCCCTGTATCGGCAATGCTAACTTCGACAAAAGCCCCAGCCTTGGCAGGTTCACTGATCTGCTGGGCTTGGACAGTGATCTGTCCACCGCGTGGGGTGTAGCTGAATGCGTTATCCAATAAATTAGTAAAGACGCGGGGCAGATAGTTCAGATCGGCGTTGACCATGAGCGGCGCGGGGAACGGTTGCCATTGGAGAGTAATTCCACTGTTTTCACTACGCGCAAGATAGCTAGTGAACAAGTCACTCAGATTTTGATTGAGGTCGAGCGGCTGCGGATCAAACTGTAATTGCCCACTGTCCAAATTGACGGCTTCAAGCAGTGCATTCACAAGCTTGCTCAAACGTTGGGCTTCGGTATGGATAATTTCTGCGGCCCGCGCTTGCGTGGCTGGATTTGTGGCGGCACCATCAATGAGCGCTTGGGCAAAACCTTGAATGCTTGTCAATGGTGTTTTCAGATCATGGCTGATATTGGCGACAAATTCACGTTGCGCTTGCTGGCTCTGTTGCACCCGTTCCGCCATGCGGTTAAAGCTAACGGCGAGTTGCGTGACTTCTTGTAATGAGGTCCGATCAACTGGCACTCGATATTCTTGGTTGCCAGCCGCCAATTGCTGCGTGCCGGCAATCACCGGGGCCAAGCTGCGCGTGACGCTGCCTGCCACCCAGGCGCTTAGCAGATAGATCATGACCAAGATCGCGAACAACACACTTACGATCAACAACGGTGGCATCTCTTCAGTCAATGTACGCAGCGTCTGCCACAGGGGAATACGGGCGCGCATCACAACCAGAAATAATGGATCTGTCCGCCGGCCTGCGGGTAGTGGGCCAGCCACATAGAACCAGAGCTCATCTTCCAAACGGACAGTATTCCGAATTGTCTGATTGCGCACGGCCCGATTGCTAGCCAGAAGACGATTATTAAACAAACGTTGCCACCAACGCAGCGCGGCGGTATCGTCGTTTAGCGATTCCAGCCAAGTTGTTCCAGCTAACCGATTGGCGGTGTCAAATGTAATTTTTTGGGTCGCCGGATTGATCAAGAGAATCCGAATGGCTTGTGTTTCTGCCTGATCCTGGAGCGCCTGAAAGAGGCTCTGGCGCGACGCAGCCTGATTGTTTTGGCCTTGGCTGGCGGCAATTTGACGGTTAACGAGCAAGCTGGCTTGCCGGTTGCTGACCAGACCCCGAAAAGTCAAAGCGCGTTGCAACGAAGGCACACTGGCCAACAACAGCGCGCCGATCACCACTAGCACGGCGATCGCCACGAGGATATGGGTAATAATTAAACGGGTGCCAAGGCTGCGAAAGAGACGTTGCATAGAAATAGGAGGAGGAAATAGGGATACGGGAGTAGGTGTCAAGCGCCGTATCCCCTACGCCTGCATTCATCAATGCGCCACTAACTTATAGCCCACGCCCCAAACGGTTTCGATCTGCATGCTGCTGCCTTGTAGTTCCTTGCGCACTTGTGCGATGTGCATATCGACAGTCCGGGTTTCGCCATAATAGTCGAAGCCCCACACGAGTTCCAACAATTGTTCGCGACTCAGCACAAGGCCTTGGTGTTTTAATAACGTGTAGAGTAAGTCGAATTCTTTGGTGCGCAGTTGGAGTAATCGCTGGTTTACCTTTGCTTCTCGGCGCGCCGGATCGACCACTAGATCGCCCATAGACAGTGACTTTTCGGCATTATTTTCGGGTGTGGCGTAGGCCCGCCGCAACACAGCACGAATCCGCGCCACTAATTCGCGCGGGTTATAGGGTTTGGTCATGTAGTCGTCGGCGCCCAATTCCAAGCCGACAATGCGGTCAACATCTTCCGCCCGTGCCGTCAACATGATGATCGGGATCTGGCCTGCTTGGCGCAGGCGGCGGCAGACCTCCCAGCCATCTACTTCTGGCATCATCAGATCAAGGACGATCAGGGCGGGGCGCACAGCGCGAAACTGGGTCAACGCTTCGATGCCATCACGCGCAGTAACGACTGTATAACCGGCATTTTCGATATAGAGGCGGTTCAACTCGACGATATTAGCTTCGTCATCGACAATCAAAATAGTAGGGCTGGCCATTGCTTGCTCTGTCGTTGGTCGTGAAAGCGTTTCATATGTGCTCATTGTACTGTGACCCTTTCACACAAGCAATTGATCCAGGAACAGTTCTACGTTATACTGCGTTTTATCGCTAGATCGATTGAGTAATATCATTAAAACAGATAATAACCTCTGCTCACGCTTGATCCGGTGAGCGCAATTATCTCATGATCACGATCATGCCAGCCAGTTGTAAGCTGCGTATAGATAAAATGTAAAAACAATGTAAACTCTATTTTGTGAGGAAAACAAAGTGATTTTTCAACGGCAAACCAGGCATAATGCCCCAGAAATTGAAGCGGCGGCAACATGGTCAGAAGCGCCCATTGAACCCATTATTCGACCAGATCCTGAAGACACGCTGGACGTACAGCCGTTGCCAGCAAAAGATGAACCCCAGTTGGTGATGCAGGCGCGCCAAGATCCAGCTGCCTTCGGTGTGTTATATGAGCGGTATATCGACCGCATCTACGCCTACATCTACCATCGCGTCGGTAATGCCCAGGATACTGAAGATCTGACCGCGCGCACTTTCTATCGAGCACTAGACAAGTTGGATACCTATGAGGATCGGGGCTTGCCATTTTCGGCCTGGCTCTTTCGCATCGCCCATAATCTGGTGGCCAATTGGCACCGTGACCGCGGACGGCGGCGTTTTCTGTCGCTGGATAAGCTCTGGTCGCACAGCAAAGATGGGGATTCTCCCGAAGAACAACTCGAGGAAGAAGAAAAGAGTGAAGCCCTCTGGGCGGCGATCAATCGCTTACCAAAGGAACGCCGAGATTTGCTGCTCTATAAGTTTAGCAGTCGCCTCTCTAACATCGAGATCGGCGAAATGATGGATAAGAGTGAAAGCGCGATTAAGTCGCTTTATTTCCGGACGTTGGCAACTTTGCGCAAAGATCTAGAAAACAAAGGATGGGGCGCATGGATGATGCATACTGAACCGGTCGATGTAAAGGAGACAGAGGATGATTCGACTGTTTGACTTTTGGCAGTTACCGGCTCAACCAGCAAAACCGGTTGATGAGGCGGCCAGGATCAATTTGGGGAATGGTAATTTCTTAGAAGCCGAGGATGTGTTAGAAGGCCACTTCCACCGGCTCGCCTCAACCACGGTCCCGGTGCAGGTAAATGCCAACTTGACGGCGGCTATCACGGTGTTAGCACCAGGCCTAACGCCATTAACCGAACTAGCCGAAGAAGTAGCACACACCATGCCGCTAGCACAACCAGCCCCTCAATTTCGTTATCACTTGCACCAAGCTCTCGAGCAAACGCATCGCCAACAGGCTGCGCAACGCCTGCTTGGCACCCGCCCCGTCCAAACGCAAGGTTCAGCTTGGGGGATGATCACATTGATCTTGATGGTTGCGGTCACACTGCTGGGCGTGCTGGCGTATTTACAAAAACGCCAGCGCCGAACCGTGTAAGGCTGCTCGACCAAACACTTAAATTTCATAAAATGGAGGGGACAGGTATGCCTGTCCCCTCCAGTTTATGTCTACACGGTTTAAATGGTTGGTCGAGCAGCAAATTAAAAAGGCGTTTCCCAGCCACAAACTTAGGTTGCGGCTGGGAAACGCCTTTTATTGCGTAGTTGGCGTTTAAAGCGATGTACGTTTGTGCAAAAGTTCGATATATTTTTCCGAGCTAGAGCGCTCAACCGTCGTCGCCCCATCGCTATCGAAGCTATGTGCGCCAGCCGTACTGGGCATACGCGCCGGTCCGATCCCTGGCACATCGACCATCGCCTGCGCATCGCTCTGGGCTAACTTCAAAACACCTTCTGCCAATGCTGCACCCGCCGCCTCACGCTGCCGGATGGCGCTGCTGCCCAAAAAATTCTTGAACTGCGTGAGAATACCCAGCAGATCGTGCACAGGCTTCGCACCTACGCCGATCAGAAAACCGGTCATCAAAACATCCCAAGCAGCCGGCATCCCAGCCAAAACATCGGGGGAAAACGGTTTTAATGAACCAAACAAATGCATTCCTGTGGCATTGGCGATTAAAATCCCCAGAATGATCCCTGTAATTAGGCTGGTGCCGCTCTTGAACTGTAGATAGGGGGCCGATTTCAACTGCGCCGCAGGCCATTTACCCACCCCTAACAACATCCATTCCAGATAATTCCAAATAATTTCTACCGCGCGTTCCACGCCCACAGCCGCGATCAATAAGGGCGCCAGCATTCCCCAGATACTGTTCGGGGCGCTATTCGTCACATCTTGCGTCAATGGCGCCCCGATGGCAACCGAGGCGCCCAGCAACAGCGCAAGGCTAATGCCACCGAGCATCCAACCAAACCGGCGTCGAAAAAATCCATGTCCGAAAAATCTAGGCATGCAGTCTACCTTTCCATTCTATTTTTGAAAATATCATTGGGGCATACGCTAAAAAAACGTATTACAGATCAAAGGTCTGGACAAAATCAACCAACAGCCGCACACCATAGCCGGTCGCCCCTTTGGGTGTGGTGGGTTCACTTTCGCTCTGGGTCCAAACCATCGAAGCGATATCCAAGTGGGCCCAAGGGTAACCTTCGGTGAAATGCTCAATAAACTTAGCACTGGTGGCGACCCCCTGGGTGCGCCCACCACTGTTTTTCACTTCAGCAATATCGCTTTTGATGGCATCCATATATTCATCATACATCGGCATCGGCCAGAGCCGTTCGCCGGTGCGGTCTGCGCTAGCCATCAATTTAGCCTGCACATTGCCATTATTCGTAAAAAGCCCAGCCGCATGCGGGCCGAGGGCCACACCAATCGCGCCGGTCAACGTGGCCAAATCGACCACAGCCACCGGATTATAACGCGCCACATAGCCCAACGCATCGGCCAAGATCAGGCGGCCTTCAGCATCGGTGCTGAGGATTTCGGCAGTTTTGCCAGTAATACCGGTGAGAATATCGCCTGGGCGGAAGGCTTTCCCATCGGGCATATTCTCAACACAGGCCGCCACGCCAATCACCCGCCGCCCAACATTCAAACGCGCGATCGCCTCCATCGCGCCAAGCACGGCGGCCGCGCCCCCCATATCATCTTTCATCAACCACATCCCATCCCAGGGCTTGATGCTGATGCCGCCCGTATCAAAAGTAACCCCTTTACCAACCAGAATAATCGGTTGTTGCTGCTCGGTGCCGGCCGGCGCATGTTCCAAAATAATAAATTGCGCTTCGCGTTCACTACCCGAACTCACCGCTAAAAGAATATTCATGCCCAATGCCCGCATGGCAGCCTCATCCAGCACGTTGCACTGCAAGCCCACTTCTGTCGCCAACTTTTGGGCGCGCCGCGCCAACTCTTCTGGGTAGAGCACATTGGGTGGTTCGTTGATATAATCGCGCGCATGGCCAATCGCGGCGGCCATATTTTGCCCAGTCTGGACACCAGTGCGAATAGCGGCAATTTTGGCGGCGTCGAACTCAACGATGGTTCCTTGCTGCGGACCATTTTCCGGTTTTTCGCGCTTATAGTTCGGCGCTTGATAAGCAGCCGCCAAGGTGCCTTCCGCCAATGCCTGAGCCGCCTTGGTCGCTTCCAAATTGCCAATGCCCGTCCCATGCACAATGGTGGCGTATTGTTTCACACCTTTGAGTTTGCTAACCGCTTTGTAGGCCACAGCGGCAGCCTTACGCGCCTTTTGAAAATCAAACTTATCCGCTTTGCCCAGGCCTACCACTAACACGCGCGCCGCAGGTATTTTGCCATTGGTGTAAAGCACAGCCGTTGAACCAACTTTGCCGGTAAAATCACCGCTAGCGATCAAATTTTGGATCGCCCCATCGAGCACCTGGTTCAGTGCGCCTGTCGCCCCGCCTGGTTCAGTGACACCTTCGAATAGATTGACGACGATGCAATCGGTCACTTGCTCGGCAATGTTGCCTTGGCTCACAGTTAGTTGCATGGTAAATGAGATCCTTTCGTTGCTATGGTCAGGCGTAAAACGCGTTTGCTCATAACCAAAGTAAATGGTTAAAACCAGCCGCGTAGGAACAAGTGAGGCATGGAAACTTCAGCTTAAGGCTGTACGTAAGCGCTTTGCCGCTTCGTCTAACATTTCATCTGTTTTGCAAAAGCAGAAACGCACCAGGTTTGCCGCCAAATGTTGATTTTGGGGATTATAGAAGGCACTAGGTGGAATCGCCGCCACGCCTACTTCGCGCGTGAACCAGCGACAGACGCTGAAATCACGGGGCGAATTCGTTTCGTCCGGCACAGCCAGGTGGCTTGTATCCACCAAAATAAAGTAGGAGCCATCTGGGCGAACGGGCTTAAGCCCCGCATCGGTCAATGCACCAAGCAATTTGTCGCGCTTGGCCTGATACATGTGGCTCAGCCAGTTAAAATAATCTTGTTGCGGCGCCATAGTTAGTGCAATCCCGACGGCCTCTTGCAACGGTGTGGCCACGGCAAACGGGATCCATTGATGCGCCATGTTGATGGCGTGCACCAGATGGGCAGGGGCAATTGCCCAGCCGATTTTCCAACCCGTAACAGAAAAGGTTTTACCAGCGCTGCCCAAGGTGACCGTGCGTTCCCACATACCCGGTAGGGTGGCAATACGGAGATGTTCGACTGTGCGAGCGGGATCCGGATAGACCATCCACTCGTAAACCTCGTCGCTGAGCACCAGGATATTATATTTTTGCGCCAGCGCGGCAATTTTCAGCAATTCGGCGCGCGTCAGGATCTTGCCCACCGGATTCTGCGGGGTATTAATGATCAAGAGCCGAGTGCGTTCGCTAAAGGCCGCCTCTAATTCGTCCATATCCAAGATCCAATCCGCCGAACTGGTGGCATCGGGCTTGGGGCGGAGGGGCACATAGACAGGCGTGCCGCCAGCCATAATGACGGAGGCTGGATAGCTATCGTAAAAGGGTTCAATTAAAATAACTTCATCACCGGGAGCCACCAATGCCTGAATCGTGGCAAAGATGCCTTCAGTTGCGCCGACCGTGATTACAATTTCAGTCATCGGATTTAATTCGCGCCCAAAGAGCGGCCCATAGATATTGGCCAAGGCTTTGACCAGTGGCAGGTGGCCGCCGCTGCGCGCGTATTGGTTGAGATCGGCGCCGATGGCTTGTTGGGCGGCGGCTTTGACAAAGTCGGGGGCTGGGAAATTAGGAAAGCCCTGTCCTAGATTAACCGCGTTGTGCTGCAAGGCCAGCGCTGAAAATTCGGCAAAGACAGTGACCCCAAAGCCGCGCACACGCGGCGCAGGCAAAAAAGGGCGTTCAGGTTTAACAGGCGCAAGCGACATAGTCCTATTCCTATTCTTGTTGCATGGCAAAACGACCGCCACGTGTGAATTGCCCCGCGCGACTAACCTAAAACCCGCCGAGGCAAGTTAATCAATTAGCCGCGCCCAACAGCATGAGGCTATCGGACGCGGAGCGGCTTTGCAAAGATTGCAGCAAATTTATTTACGCTATTATAGCTGATTGTCTAACACGAAGCCAGCAGCAAAGCAGGTAAAAAGAAAACCGCTGCTCAATTGAGCAGCGGTTTTCTTTTAGAATTTAGTAGCGAAGGAACCAGCGCTGGTTATATTAGCGGGTGTGGCGCATCATGCCACCGACCAACGGCTTGTTG
>JAPLGZ010000506.1 GCA_026389895.1 Chloroflexota bacterium
TAACCCGACAATTTCGACGCCGTTCAGCTGAATTGAGCCGCTGAGCTGGGCGCTGGTTGGCAACAAGCCAAGCACGGCGCGCGCCAGCGTCGTTTTGCCACAGCCCGATTCGCCCACCAACGCCAAACATTCGCCAGGATAAAGTTCAAAGCTGACCCCGCGCACGGCTTGCACACCGTTGGCGTAGCGGACGGATAAGTTTTTGTATTGCAAGATTGGTTTTGTTGGCATATTTTTTCTATGGAACAACGTCCTCACCCCCTACGCCCGTTGATCTGCTCCCCTCTCCTGAACTCGGCCCTTTGATTCAGGGGAGGGACAGGGGGTGAGGCTCCCTACTCCGTCGGGTCAAGCAGATCGCGCAACGCATTGCCGATCAAATTAGCCGCCAACACCGCAGCGAAAATCAGCCCAGCCGGTGCGAGCAACAGCCAGGGGGCAATTGGGAAATAAAAGCGTGCATCCGAAAGCATCGAACCCCATTCGGCCAGCGGCGGTTGTACACCTAGCCCCAAGAATGAAAAACCTGAAATCGCCGTGATCATGCCGCCCAGCCCCAGCGTGGCGATAATGGCCATTTGTGTCATCACACCAGGCAGGACATGGCCCCATATAATCCGTGACCAACTGATCCCAGCCAGGCGCGCCGCGATGACATCGGGGCGCTGGGTGGCGGTCAACACATAGCTACGCGCAAGCCGGGCATAATACGCCCAATCGGCGATGATCAGCGCCACCAACAAGTTCTGAAAACCAGGACCGAGCAGACCAATCACGGCCATCGCCAACACCATCCCTGGCAGTGTCATTAAGATATCAACGATGCGCATCAACAGGGTATCGAGCGCACCGCCGGCCATCCCTGCGACTACGCCCACCACCAATCCAATCGTAAATGTACTGCTCAAGACAAGCAGAGATGCCCCCAGAGAACGGCGCGCGCCATCCATCAAGCGCGCCAGCAGATCGCGCCCGGCATGATCGGTGCCAAGCAGATGGGCACGGCTGGGTGGTTGCAACGCCGCGGCATAATCCGGCAGGTCGGGATCATACGGCAAGACGAGTGGACCACCGATGGCGAGCAACAAGAGTAGAAATGCCGCGATCAACCCGACACGCGCTTCGTTATGTTGCCACAAACGTCGCCAGAGACCAGACGCGGCGGCTGGTGCGACATCGACAGCCGCCGCATGCGGCAAGCTGAGGATTTCCGTCACGCTCATAGGGTCCTCCGTTCGCGGATGCGCGGGTCAACCCACATGTTGACCGAATCGACCAACAGACTTGCAGCCACATAAGAAAGGCCGCTGAGTAACACGAATCCTTGCACCACCGGGAAATCACGTGCATTCAGCGCCTGCAACACATAATGCCCAACGCCCGGCCAGGTAAAAATCTCTTCAATAATCGGCGCGCCACCGATCATGGTGCCAATGCTCACTCCTAAGGCGGTTAGGAAGGGCAAGGCGGCGTTGGGCAGCACGTACCGTAGCAAGACGCGGATTTTTTTGGCACCGCGCGCCCGTGCCACCAATGTATAATTGGCGCCAAGTGCCTCTAGCATATTGGCCCGCAGCAATTGTGTCCAGTTGGCCGCTTTCAGTAGCGCCAGACAGAACGCTGGCAACAAGACCAGTTCCATCGCCCCATTCGACAACACACGCCCGATCTTGGCCCCCACGATAAGATATTGCAAGAGCAGCAGCCCGACGAGAAAACTCGGCACCGACGCGCCAACCTGGGTCAACAGGCGGATCAGGCGATCCGGCCAGTGATCTTGGGTGGCAACCGCAACCAAGGCGGCCACCACGGACAGAACGATGGCCATGACCAGCGCCACACCTAGCAGATAAAGCGTGGCAGGCAGACGCGTTACAAGCTCAGCAAGCACAGGTTTGCCCGAACGATAGGAGATGGACAGATCACCCCGGACGACCCGGCCTAACCACTGTACATATTGAAATGGCAGCGGTTGATCCAACCCCATCGTCTGGCGCGTTTGCGCAATCAAGATAGGATCAGGGTCTTC
>JAPLGZ010000137.1 GCA_026389895.1 Chloroflexota bacterium
GACTGGAATAATTGGTCGTCTTCCGCCTGGAATTGCCTGGCCATCTCGGCGGGGAAAAAGGCAAAATTATCTTGGCCGATGGTCTCCTCGGGCGTCACCCCAACCGCACGGGCACCGGCAAGATTGCACAAGACGGTGCGATGCGCGGTATCTTTAATATAAATGGAGTCAGGTAGGGTATCAATCAGCGTCCGCAGCAAGTTGCGTTCTTCGGCCAACGCCGTTTGGACCTGTTTGCGCTCGGTGATATCACGAATCGTACAGACGAGCCGTGCCGTGCCGGTCACCGCTGCCGTGATCGAGCTGATGCTCAGATCAGCGTCAAACACCGTACCATTTTTGCGATAGCAGCGCATTTCAACCGGTTGCCCTGCTTGTTCCTGCAGCGCCGTTTCGATGACAAGTTGCACGCGCGCGATATCATCGGTATGAATCAAGTCGTAGAGTGACCCAAAGTAGGCATCGGTGGGCGGACTAGCAAACAGCCGGTGGAAAGCGGCGTTGGTCTGCTCGATGCGTAAATCGGCATGGACCAACAGAATGCCATCAGGGCTGTTATTTAAGATCCCTTCGACCCGTTCTTTGGCGTCATTGAGCTCGGCCGTACGCGCCATGACCTTCTGTTCCAACTGATTCACATGCTCAGCATTTTCCAGCGCCAGGCCGGCGTAGTGGGCGAAGGCTTGGAGTTTTTCAAGATCTGAAGGCTGGAAATAATGAGGCGTGTCACTGTCTACTATCAGCAAACCGATGACCTCTCCCCGCATCGTAATCGGAATCCCAATCGACGAGCGAATCCACGCCGTACCCGGGATCGGGATCCAATCGTAGGCGGTTTGGGTATCTGGCACGAAATAGGGCTGCTTGTTGGCAAGCACATGTTTGTTTGCCAAATCTGCAATGGGAAACCAGTAATCTTTGAAATAGGCTTGGGCTTCCGGCGTAAAACCGCGCAGATAGGCCACATGCCCATACTCACCTTCAAAGAGAATAATGCTGCCGGCTGCGCTGGGCACGACGATGGCCGCCGCCTCCAGAATCTGCTGCATCACACGCTCCACCGTGAGGGAACCGGTGAGCGCCGCCAGGCTGTCGCGGAGCGCTGCTGCAAATTGGTGTTGTTCCCGCTCTGCCGCTTCGGCCGCTTTGCGTGCGGTAATATCTTGCAGCAAACCCGTGAAGTATTCGATCGTTCCGTCTGCACGCCGCATACATTTCACGGCAATGCTAGCATGGATAACCTGGCCGTCCTTGCGGATAAACCGTTTGTCAAGCGCATAACCGTCCATCTCCCCTGCCAAAATCTGATTGAATAGACTGACATCCGTGGCGAGATCGTCGGGATGGGTCAACTCGGCCCAAGTCATCTGGACCAGCTCTTGCCGTTCGTAGCCTAAGATGGCGCATAGCTCGTCGTTGACCTCCAGCCACGTTTGTGTGGGTGAGGTGATGGCCATGCCGACGAGGCCCATTTCAAAGTAGCGCCGGAAGCGTTCCTCGCTGGCCCGCAGCGCTTCTTCTGTCCGCTTGCGCGCTGTGATGTCCTGGCCAATACTTAGGTTCGTACCGTTGGCCAGGCGAAGATTGGCAAAGGTCGTATCAATTACCTGCCCATGCCGGGTGCGCAGGCGGAAATCGGCCCACTCGCCTGTGGCGGTGGCGACAAACGCCAGTGCCCGTTGCCGTTCCTGGGGGTCCGGATAGAGCTGCTCAAACAGCGCCAGGTTATGTTGCTGAACTTCCGCGAGTGACCAGCCCAGCGTGCGCTCCCAGGCCCGATTGACCAGTTGGACGCGCCCCTCCGCGTCTAAGAGCCGAATCATGACCGGAATCTGGTCGAAGATGGTTTGGAGAAGCTCCTGCTGCTGACCGCACGCGGCTTCGGCCTGCTTACGCGCCGTAATGTCACTGAAGTGAACAATCAGGCCGGTCCCGTTCGGATAGGCGCGTACATCGAACCAGCGGTGAACAACAGGTGAGAAGTGTTCGAATGTGACTGACCGGTGCTCCTGCCTCGCGCCAAGCAGTTCATCGTAGGCTGCGGTCCCGACGGCTTGGGGAAAGACCGCCCAGACGTTGCACCCCAGTAAATCGGCCCGGCACCGCCCCCAAATCTCCTCTGTCTTACCGTTCACATAAGTGATATGCCAGTGTTCATCAAGGGTGTAGAGCGCATCGCTTATGCACTCCAGGATCTCCATCACCTGGGCGACCGGAAGCATTGTCCCCGGGTCACTGGGACTACCCTCCCTCTGGTTGTCGTGGTTCTTCTGTCTCTCTTCCAATGTGAACTCTCCCCTGCTAGATCGATCGTAGGAAGATCCATCCTTAGGCAACTAAACTCCAATCAGCATGAGAACGCGAATATTGTATCGCTCATTAATGCCTACCCTTTTTACGCTTTTTACTTGGTTTTAGGACTAGGGGGAGTATTTGAACGAAAACCTAAGGTTTTGCATTTGGAGCTTAGGGTCTGAGCGAAAATAACCTAGACAAAATTTGCGTGACATCCAGTGTAATTGAGCAAAAATTCGCATAGGTTATTTTCGCTCAGACCCAAGTCAAACCTTGATATCAAGATTATTTTGTTTGAGCGTAAGCACGTAACGCAGCCACGCCTTGCGCTGATGTTTCTATGTCCCCTTCAAAGATAACTTCAAACACATCATCGATAAGGTAGGAGAAACTAGGCTGATGATTTCAGCAATTAGCGGCTTTTCGCTTTGCATGGTAAAGTTGCCGCCCAGGTAAGCACCCACAAGCTGTAGTAATCTCTGCTTCCGCTCTAGATCGCGGGGCAAGCAGGCCGTTTGGGGGATATTGAGCTGCTGCGCAACATAGGCAATCACACCCAGGGGCACATCGATCGGATTAGACAAAAATGCGCCGAGAAAGCGTACTGTGCCAAGCTGAAGTGCAAAGCCTAAGCGGTTATGATCCCCGCGATGCTGCGTGATGAGAGCCAAATCATGGTCATCAAAATGGGAATAGCGCACGTCTCATCAAACGACCGTTTGTTGGAAACAGCCTCGGTCTCTATCACCCAGGCTGTGAAATCCCCCAAAAATATGTTCCATTTTACCATCTCATCTTTTATAATATCATTAACGCGATTGAATCACTCAAAAATGATACATCAAGTGAATGTAATGGATGAGGCAAAAGTTAGGCTTATGGGAAAGTTGATCGGATATGCCCGTGTGAGTACGGGAGAGCAGGATGTACAACTTCAGCTCGATGCCCTGAAGATAGCCGGGTGCGCTGAAGACCATGTTTTCGTTGACAAGGCCTCTGGTACTCGTTCTGGCCGGCCAGGCCTTGACGCATGTCTGGCCCTGTTGAAACCAGGCGATACGCTTGTCGTTTGGCGCCTCGACCGCCTTGGGCGTTCCATGTCTCACCTGGTCACAATGGTCGAGGCGTTGCTCAGCCAGCAGATTGGCTTCCGGTCATTGTGTGACAGTGCCATTGACACCACGACCGCATCGGGTGAGTTGATGTTTAACATTTTCTCGGCCTTAGCTCAGTTTGAGCGCCGACTCATTCAGGAGCGAACACGAGCAGGCCTCTCCGCTGCCCGAGCGCGCGGCAGAAAGGGAGGACGTCAGCCGATAAGCCCGGATGATCCCCGCGTAAAAACAGCCAAATACATGCATAAAAAACGCGATATCAGCATCAAGCAGATCTGTGAGACACTCAAGATTTCGCGACCCACCTTCTACCGCTATCTCGCCCTTCCTGACCCTGTTAATCCTTAACGCAACTTTTTGCTCCAATAATTAGAGTTGCTCCTTAATAACTTGCCATCAGAGTAAATCCCTTTTGGTCACTAGAGGCGAGTTTTTATAAAGGAACAACCCTATTGTTATGGCCCTATTCCAAAAGCATTGGAGATTCAACTTACCCCCGATGAAATGAAATCGTTGGGGGAAGCTTATCGTCCGCATCCGGTGTTGGGCCATTAGGACGACGCAACCTCTCTTCTCGGCTGGGAGGGAGACTGGCACAGGACAGAACAAGTAGTTCCTTTTGTCTGCCAAACAGTTCCCTCCCTCACCCACGGCAGGGTAAGGGCGGGGTTGCGCTACATATCCCAGGCCGCATCGCCAAAAAAGTCGCCGTGATCTTTCTGCAAAAATGCTTCAATGGCCGGGCGGAGATCACCCAGCCGGAATTCGGGGCCGTGGCCGGGATAGCAAATGGTCTCATCTGGCCAACGCAAGATAATATGGCGTAGGGTGGCTAGCGTTGTCTGAAAACCTTCAGATGACCAGGTTTTGCCAGGCCCGCCTTTGAAAATCGTGTCGCCGACGATCACTCGGTTGTCGCCTTCGAGGGCAAAACTAAGCATGTCGTCGATATGGCCGGGCGTGTAGTAGGCGCGCAATGTATGTTTGCCCACCTCCACTGTGTCAGCGTCGGCCAACACGCGATCAATTGCAAACCCTTTTGGCAGCACATTGCTATGTGCCATCACAGGCACATTCAACCGTTTGCGCATCTCGTCCAGCGCCCCCACATGATCCTTGTGGGTATGGGTGAGCAGAATGGCGATTGGCGTGCTACCTTGCAACATTTCGGTCAAGATATCGGGATCGGCGCCCGGATCAAAGAGAACACTTTCGTTCGTGTGCGGACAGATCAAAGCATAGGTGTTCATCGGCCACGGGCCCACTTGGCGTTCGCGAAGTTCTAGCATGGATGTTTGCATCATCAGTTCCTTTGCGTGTATCAATAACGACAGCTAAATTGCTGCGCAGATTCGTTACCATGACTCAATTGTACCTGATCTTGTGCCCGAATTGTCAATCAACCTTTTGCCGCTTGATTGACAATTCGGGCACAACCTTGTATATTCATGCCACCTACCAATCCATTTTCTAGCAATTAGTGCCGACAAAAATCTCACTTCTAATCATTCATACGGAGCTTTATGGGATGAAAATTACTTCGATTAAAACCGCTGCCACGGTCGGTCATGGCATGCATCTCTGGGTTAAAATAGAGACGGATGCTGGTGTGACGGGTCTGGGCGAATGTGTCCATGGCGGCACCCAGGCGATTGCGACGATTGAATACCTGGCCCCCAAGTTAATCGGTCGCGACCCGTTTGCGATTGACGCCATCTTTGAGGAGATGCGTCGTGGGCATGTCTTTGACGGTGGCACGGGTGGCGCGCTGATTACGGCGCTCACCGGCATTGAAATTGCCTTGTGGGACTTAAAAGGTAAGGCGCTCGGCGTACCACTCTATGAATTAATGGGCGGCAAATTCCGTGACAAAATCTGGGTCTATGCCGACTGCGAAGTTGATCCGGGCATGGATTTTGACCAGATTAAACATGTCGTAGACGACGTGATGGAACGCGGCTTTACAGCGCTCAAAATTGACATTGATATCGGCGCCTATAGCACCACGCGCGGCACCCAGACCTTTACCGTGGTCAAGGATAAATTTAATTATACCGCTGGGCAGATCGAACATGAGCGGATGATTGAATTGGTGGATATGGTGACACGCGCCGCCGGCCCAGGCATGGCCGTCGCCGTCGATATTCACACCCGTTTGGACGTGACCAGCGCGATCCGTGTGGCGACCGATCTGGCGCCCTATCACCTGATGTGGCTCGAAGAACCGGTGCCGCCGGAAAATGTTGATGCCATGCGCGAGGTCAAGCAGCATAGCAAAAACCCGATCTGCGCCGGTGAGAACCTCTATCTGCGCCACGGTTTGCGCGAATTGATCGAGAAACAGGCCGTCGATATTATCATGCCAGATTTGCCCAAATGCGGCGGTCTAAGCGAAGGGCGAAAAAGTGCCAACCTGGCCGAATTGTATTACATTGCCTTTGCCCCACACAACGTCTCATCGCCGATTGGGACGATGGCCTCGGCCCATGTCTGCGCCAGCGTGCCCAACTTCCTCGTGCTCGAATACCATTGGTTGCATCGCAACTATTGGACGACGATCATCAAGGAGAAGGATGACATTATCAAAAATGGCTACATTACCATGAATGATCGCCCCGGCATCGGCGTCGAATTGGACGAAGAAGTGGCCAGCCAATATCAATACCCAGGGACAACCTGGTTTAAGTAAGCGAAATATCCGTTGCTGGCCGTTGCCGAAAATCTCAAAATGAGATAATATTGTATGCATGTTATTTTGCTAAAACCACTACGCGAGTTTTGGGAACGGCATCCGGATAGTAAAATTGCGCTTACGCGTTGGTTTAAAGCGTTGGAACAGGATAATTTTCATAGCTTTCGTGAATTACGAGCAACTTTTCCATCGGCAGACAAGGTTGACGATCTGATCGTATTCAATATCGGAGGTAATAAGTATCGCCTTATTGCCTCCATTCATTTTGACCGTGGCAAAGTATATATTCGGCATATGCTTACGCATCAAGAATATGACCGAGAAGGCTGGAAAGAATGAGTACTTCGGTCCTGGAAATGCAGGATATTCAAACACACTGGGCAAACATTGCTCCGTTGCTGTCAATTCACAACGAGCAAGCCTACGAACAAGCTATTGTGTATCTCAATCGGCTGCTGGATGAAATCGGCACCGATCAGAGTCACCCTTTGTATGAATTGCTAGACACACTTGGCACATTGATCCATGCCTATGAGCAAGCACATTACACGATGCCCGAAGCTGGTGGAGTTGACATGTTGCGCTTTTTTATGGAGGAACATCAATTAACCCAGCGCGATCTGCCAGAGCTTGGTTCGCAGGGCGTAGTATCGGAGATCCTCAACGGCAAACGTGAACTGAATCTACGTCAGATTCGGGCACTGGCGCAGCGTTTTCATACATCACCTGGAATGTTTCTATAAAACAGATTTTTAGCGATTTAATAAAATTATAAGAAAGGTTTTATGAAGCGTCCATCTGGCTTACTTGTCTATCTTCTGCCCCTATTACTGGCCGGTTGTGTCCACATTATGATTCCAGTGCCGATCTTCCTCGCCGACAAGCCAAGCAGTGCCGCTGTCGCACCCACGCCCGTCGCGCAATCGCCCCAAGCCATCACGCCAACCAGGGCCTTGACGACAACCCAGGTGACCACCACGACGCCATCTGTAGCGACCACACAGACGATCTCTTCAGAACATCTAAGCCAGGCGCTGGCATTGACGCCCACCGATGCCCGCGCCGCCTATTTTACGGATTGGAGCGTCATCAAAGAGTATAAAGGGTTGACAGCGCTAAACAGTAAAAGCCCCATTGATCAACAGACCGAATTCGTGTTGGCACTTAGCAAGGATCAGGCGGCGCCCAACGGCTATGGCGCGCGCGCCTTTCTCCGTTTTGCCGACACGTGGTCGTGGAACTCAACCGATCTGGCCTGGGAAGTGGCCATTGACAGCGCACGTGCCACTGTGCATATTCTTAAATTTCGTGATGATTTTGACTTTGCGCCTGTGGTGGCGCACTTTACCGAACGTGGCTTTCAGCAACAGGCGCTTGATGGCGCAACCGTCTACACCCATACCCCAGCTTTATCGGAAGATTGGTTTACGATTGGTGAATTGAGCATCGCCAATACGGCCGTCATTTCAGAAGAAAAAATCTTTGTTCTTTCGAGCGAAATGGCAAGCGTCCAAGCCGTGCTCGATCTCTATCTCAAAAAGACCACCGCCCTCGATAATGATGCGGATGTGCGCGCCACGGTGGCTGGGTTAGGGAATATTGCTGCCGCGGTTATTACACCGGGCATTGATACTTGTCGCGGGTTAAGTTTTGAGGCGATCAGCGAGCAACTGCGCCAGACTAACCAAATTACCGACACACAAGTGACTGAATTGAAAGAGCAATTGTTGGGTGATGCGCAATTTCATATGTACAATGGGTTTGCGATTGGTTACCAATACATAGATGGTAAACCCAGTGGCGTCTTGGTGCTGCATTACCCAAGAGCCGCCGATGCCCAGGCCGATTTAGAGCCGCGCCGCGCTGCTGCCGAAAAGCGCGTCAGCTTGGTCGCCAGCGCGCCTTATACCGACACCCTGTTCAGTCTAGACTCAGCCGCGGTCAGTGGCAATAATCTGCTCTTTCGGCTGCATCCACACGAAGACCAGCCATCACGCCTGTTTCAGATGTTTTTCTACCGGGATATGGCTTTTGCCGGTTGCCCGTAACGGAAGAATGGGGTAAGGAGTGGGCGAAAGTGGGGTTGGTTAAATTTTAGCCGAGCCCAGCGCGTGCCAGCACACGTTGGGCGGCGCGCACCATTGGCATATCGACCATTTTACCGTCGAGTTCAAACGCCCCAGCGCCCGCTGCTTGTTGATCATCAAACACTTGAATTAAACGTTGCGCCTGGGTGATTTCCTCCGCCGATGGTCTAAAGACCTGGTTGGCAATATCGAGATGGCGCGGGTGGATCAATGTTTTCCCCGTATAGCCCATGCGGCTGACCATACGACATTCACGCGCCAACCGTTCCAGAACAGCTGGATCGGCGTCTAGATCAATAAAAACACTATCCAATGCTTGTAAACGATAAGCTGCCGCCGTAGTGACCAGCGCGCTGCGCGCATAAAAGACTTCTGCCCCCTCAATTGTGCGCGTGGCGCCCATGTCGCCGGCCAAATCTTCGGCCCCCAAGATCAGGGCATCCAACCGAGAAGTTGCCTCGGCAATTTCTCGCAAATTGAGCACACCGCGCGCCGTCTCAATCATCGCCAGCAGCCGGATCGAACCGGACGGCCATTGGTAAAGCGCCTCAGCATCATCCAGCAATTTACTGACGATCGTCAGGTGCAGCGCCTTTTCCACTTTGGGCACCACATAGCCGTCTGGATGAGCTATCACCGTGGCCGCCAGATCGTCACGACCCCAGATCCCATCAATGGGATTCATGCGCACCAGGCGTTCTCGCAGACCAAAATCGAGCGTTGCCAGTGCTTCCGCCACCGTGGTACGCGCTTCAATTTTGCGATTGAGCGCCGCAGCATCCTCCAGATCCATAATAATGCTATCGGCGGGCAGCGTGGTCGCCTTGCGAATTTTGCGCATGTCGTTGCCCGGCATAAAGAGCAAGGAGCGGCGCGGGCGAAGTGGGTAGTCAGATCGATTTGTCATGGGTTTTTCACGCGGAAAGGGGGTCACTTGCTAGAACTGGTCAAACCCAGGAAGATTTGGATGGCTTGTTCACCCAGTGAAGAGGCAAATTCAATCCAATCCCCATTGGCGACCTCGCTGGTTTGATCGAACGTCGGTGGCTCAATGCGCCAATTGCGGTCCGCATACCAGCCGCCAAAGAAGGCCATGCCAAGCACGAGCAGAAAAAAGAGACGCGTCAAATGTCGATTGGTTGTGCGTACCATAAAAAATTCTCAATATGGGTGCGGCGCGAGCAAAATAATCGATTCTGCACTACACCAATGAAACTCAAAATTTGCAAACTAACTCAATTATGATATACTCAATTTACTAATTTCCCAAATCAATGGGCGAGTAGCTCAGCTGGTTAGAGCGCACGGTTCACATCCGTGAGGTCGTAGGTTCAATCCCTATCTCGCCCACCTAAACAGACATTTGCCTTGGTATTACTCTGGAAACGGAGTAGGACCAGGGCTTTTTTTTACCCTTTTTTTACTCCACGCAGACATATAATATTACCATGGATTGGTGATAGGGATTGATATTGCAGAGTTTGAAGCACTTAGGATGCATCTTGCCCAGCATCCGCGGTGCGCTAGGAGAAAAACTTATAATACTAGCGATAATTATCGCTGATGATGGGTGTATAACGGCTCTCAAGCCCTGGTGGTCTTCCCCGACTAGTCTACAGCTTTATACCTGAAGATAAGGTGCAGAGGGTGCATTCAACTTTGGCGCGGTTGATCACTGCCTTGGTAATCTGTTGCCAAGGCAGTGATCAACCATTGACCCGAGTAGATGAAAAATTAAAGATATTTTTTGCCAGCTATCTCATCACGGGAAATGTTCTTGCGCTTATTCCATTCAGTTGCCGCAAGCTCGCGTGATTCGTTCCATTCGCCATAAGCGCCACAGAAGGAACATTCAACACGTCCCTCGAAGCGATGAAGCTTAAATACAGGCAGATTCTCGCAATGGGGACAAGCGGCCAATTCGCCCTCTTTTGCGTCATATAACATTTGGTCTTTGACAATTATCGGCCATTCATTGGTCATGTTTTTAAGTCTTTCGATTCTGAAATTAAAGCAAACGAGCCGCGTCAATCTATGTCAGCTTGATAAGCTAAGGCTTGTGTTTGCGGAAGGAATTCACTAAAGCAACCGGCGCATATAGCACAAGGAAGTAAGTCATAACATAGCTAATAATGATGTCCGCGGAAGGACTGACTTGCCATTGATTCGTGGCGGTCATGAGTGCTATGAACAAAACAAACGCTGCCCAATATTTCATCGCTTCCTTGCAGAAAGATATGCACCGTCTTAACGTATGACGTAAGACCAGGAATAAAGTTACGCCTAGGAGAACGAGCAGCGGGGACTTTGCTATTTCTTATTTGCTGGCACATCTGGCATTCAGGCGCCAATCATCTAGAGCCCCTTGCACAAGCCTTGTAATGTAAGCTGTCTGCCAGGCATCATTGCCAGTTATCATACAGCCACCGCGCGGCCAGGCTAATCGCCAAGATGACAAAGGGGACCGTATAAGTGTAGTAAGACACAGTGTCGTTCATGTTATAACCTCGCTCTTTCGATATGTCTATATAAACCCATTCTGCAAGATTACGATAAACACCGTCGGGGAATCGTGCGAGTGTTGGATTATGCTTTGCAGCCTCATTGAATTAATCGTGGCATACCCTCTAAATCCTTCGCATACTGCGCTAAAATGTATCTGCTGCTGTATCTTGTCTTATATCAAAGATACAAACCTACTAGGTGCCATCATGTTAAAGTGCTATTGTGTCACACCCCTAACCTTGCTTGAGATACAAGAAGCAATTGCATCTTCTGGGGCGATACCTCGTATAATTTTATCGCAAATCCCTAATGAAATAACCCTGATGGACAAAAAGACAGCTAGGCAAGTGGCAAAGGAATTAGATACCTGAATATATAACAAGAATTTTGTGGCATTCTCCAGCGCTGCGGCCAGCCGAGTGCGGTGACAAAGTGAAGTGCTATCTATGGGCGCTGAATGAGATTGGGGATGGCGAAGCACAAATTTGAGAGGTTTTGTGATAGCGGCCATAAAAGGGGAATACTCAGATGGGACAAACACTTAACCGCATTGACAATACCATTACCCGATGGCTGTGGGTAGCTCTAGTTCTACTGATTGGTTTTATTCTTTATGCTGGATGCCAACCGCGCACGCTCACGGTCGCTATCAACGTGACGCCCACGCCTCTGCCTGCGGTAGGGAATGGCATCCGTGTGCAGGCACAACCCATTCTATCAACACCTAACCTCAACCGCGAACTCTTGAATCGCTATTATGCTATCAATAACCTTCGGCTCTATTGTTCGTTTATCACAGATGACCTGCAATATACGGGTGACTCAGTGATGAAAGCCTGGTGGGATACGGTGCAGCCGCAGGTGAAGCAATGGTATTTACATGACTGTAGGCGCTAGCCGTTTGAATGGGTAAGGCCACCCCACCGTAACCCTCTCGCTTAGCTTTACCCCAGTATATGACGCCAGTTTATTCCATATTTATCTTTACCCTAGACGGCTACATGTCGTTTGTTGATCTTCTACCTACGCTCAAGAAATTTTTTACCCATGAGATAGTTAACCCCATCATTAAAAGTAAGTTGGTAGCCCAACATTAGGTTTGCTGGAAACCTACTACGGATCATTAGATGCGGTTGGAGTCACAGCAGGCAAACGACTTTCGTTCTGTGGCGAAAATGCCGCAAACATTTGCGCGTCTTATACAAAGAAAAGCAAGCTGTCTATGGGAAAAACCTGAGAGGGAATTGCTTCTAAAAAGAAACCATGAATCCGACCTCATCAAAGGTCGGATTCATGGTTTGTACTGGATTCTCTCCTGCGCCAGCCATTACTGTTCAGGGCGCCAGGAGAGCCTTTGGCGTGTAAAGCTGCGCTTACGCATGCAGGGCTTGACGCTCATTCGCCTCGGCCAATGAGATCTCGCCGGCATCGTGGCGGGCGCGATAGGCTTGAAAATCCTCCGTCGTCATCCCGAGTGGTTTATCATTTGCCGTCAACCAGTGCAAGCCAAAACGCAGATTCTTGAGTGTGCGTTGCAATGGTTTGTCACTATAGACTTGGGCAAACGTCGCCACCGATGTTTCGGCATCTAAGGGCGCTAATTCATACTCGCGCGCCAGCCGTTCGCGATGATAGGCGATCCAGAGATAGAGATCCGCTTCTGTCCGCTCGGGAAATTGTTCAAGCAGGTCAGAGCGACGAATAGCCTCTACGATTGGCATATAGACGTTATCATACCAACTGGTGACGGCTTCCTCCCAGTTCAGGCGTTTTTTGCGGCCAGTGCGCTCCAGATCCAGGTTGCGCAGGTAGTGATGGACTTTAATGTGATCGAGCACCAGTGCATAACGCCCTGGCTCGGTAATTTTCAGATCATGGTCAGGCCGCAATTTATCCAGATGGGTCTGGCCCAAGAATTCCGCGTATTCAGCCTTGATCAACCATTGATCGCGTTCAAAATCATCGAGTGTCAGTGGCACATCGGTTTTCACTTCGGTCACATACGCTTCGATATGAGTGGCGCCATTGGCGCGTGCTACGCTAACCCGGTGGTTGCCATCTCGCACAAAATAAACCTCACCAATTTTGAAGAGCTCAATGGGTGGGAAACCTTCCAGTGCGTTCATGGCCGCGTCCAAGCGCGTCCAACGTTCTTGATTGGCGCCGGCGCGCGGCAGGAAGGTCCGCGTAAAATCACGATACCGCCCCACACTGCCGACAATGCGATCCAGGCGCACCATTTGGGTGCCCATTTCTACTTGTTGGCGCGCCCGCAAATGTTTGGCTACGTCATCAAAGCTGAGCAGATCGGTCTCATGACCACTAATCATGCCGAGCAAATCACCCAACTGGGCCTGCACCATACTCCGTTGAAACCGCTCGCGTGCCTCCGCTTTCTGTTGTTCATTTGGCATTGTTGATTCCTTTCACTAACTGGTAATACGATTGTGTCCAAGACGAAACCGGCAATGCCTCGCTTCTCCAAGTAAATCGTTCTTCTTCCATCATTCATAATGATAGCCAATGATTGCTAAATGCTCGTTAATAGTGCGTAAACTTTTGCCGGTGTCTAATTAACACTAATGTGTTTGTGCAATTGTTCACAAACCTTATCTGTATTATATCACAGCTTTGCAAAAAACGTCTGACAACTTTGTTACAAGATTTCAGACCATTTTTGTACGATTTGCCCCAAACCTGTTGTCGCTTATCCCTAACAAAAAACGGCCAGACGCACGTCTGACCGTTCTGCTCAAAATGAACGAAATCCTACGTGAGTTTATAGCTGTGGCACCGGACAACAGGCTACAGCAGTGCAAAGATCAGCGCGCAGCGTCATGCAATTGACCCCTTGTACCACCCCTTCTTTGGCCGGCACTTCGGCGGCTTGAAAACGAATCATCTTGCCTAATTGCGAAATGATAAAAATATCGTGATGGCCGTCCACTGCTGCCGCACCAATGAGGGCGTCTGTCTTCATCACAACTTTGCCACCGGTTCCGGGTGATTTATTGGCGCTAAACCCGGGTAGCAGGCGTACGGTTCCTTTGCCATCGGCGGCGAGCAAAAAGATGCCCCCTTCGGCATTGGTGGCCGCCACGCCGATCACTTCGTCGTCTGGTTCCACGCGCATGCCCAGGCAACCACGTACCGGCACCAGCCGCTCGCCAAACCGAATCCCCTGGCCTTGGCGGGTGGTAATGAGTAATTCATCGTTGCCCGCTGTCCAGCAGGCGCCGGCTGGCGCCCCCCCTTCGGCGATGTTATAGAGTACGCTGCCTGGCTGCAAGCTTTTGCCCAAGTATTGGCTGCCAATGCGTCTCACCTGGCCACGCTTTGTCACCGGGGCGACATACGCACCCCCGCGATCGGCAAAAGCCAGGGCCAGCCGCTCGTCGGGGCGCAGTGGGAAATCTGCCAACAAGGATTGACCACGGCTGCGCACGGGGCTTTCGGGCAAATCTGCCACAGCCAATCGGAAGGCGCGGGCCTGGGTTGTCACCAAAATAAGCCCCGCACTCTCATCGGCAATCACCAAAAATGCGGGCGGATCATCGGCTGCGCTATCCAAATCAAAAACGCCCATACCACTGCGCCGTTGGCGAGCATACAAATGGCGTGGTGTCCGTTTTG
Source organism: Chloroflexota bacterium (assembly GCA_026389895.1). Taxonomy (GTDB): domain Bacteria; phylum Chloroflexota; class Anaerolineae; order Caldilineales; family Caldilineaceae; genus JAPLGZ01. The sequence continues at coordinate 14,328 of JAPLGZ010000137.1, forward strand.
CCATGCCACTAGCGCTGATGGTAATAACATTCATGGTCGTTGGTGGTTCGTTGGGCTCAAACGGCGCGTCCTGCCGAGTTGCACGACTTTCGTCGCCTTGGCGCAATTCTTCCACTTCTGCTTCTAAGGCTTCAATATAAGCCAACACATCCGAAGCAATCATACTTAGATCGGGGCGCTCCCTGCTCATACCCACCTTTTCCTACACTGCTTGGCTCATTGGGAAAGCGTGCAAAGCGTATGCCAGCAGGCTGGGATTCGCATATGCGCCATACTTTCGACAACGAGGCGATAATTTAGCCAAGATTTTGTCTGACTTGGAAGAAATTAAAGGACAACTGCTGCTATGATACATTACCATTATACTACGTATTGCAAGCCACGTAAGTTCCTTTTGCACGTCTAAATCATTCGGTTCAAGCCTGTACTGGCCGAGGACGGACGAACATGATGCCGATACAGACCAAACTTTGTCACCGTTCGGGTCGATTTTAACTGATGCTGAACAGGCGCACTTAATTCGCTGGAATAGTCCCGGCAATCCGCAAAATATCCTCGGCATATTGCCGGCGCTCCTGCGGTAGATCCTCCCAACTTTGGCCGCTATCTAAATGGCGCAACACCTTGTCGATGCCCCAATTATAGGCCACCAGCATCCATTCTACTTGGGGATGCCCATGTTGGCTGAGGGTGGTGCGTAAATAATCCAGATAGATCGCCGCCACAAGTACATTGCTATAACTATCCATCGGATCCGAGGCCTTGACGGCTGGCGCCCATTCTTGCCAGGTGCCAGGTAAAATTTGCATCAACCCCATCGCGCCCTGTTGGCTCAACGCAACGGAGTCAAAACTGCTCTCAATATAGGCCTGGGCCGCCAACATGCGCCAGTTTAGGTCGTAGGAATGGCCGATCTCCTGAAACATCTGTTGGTAGGTCATATTATGCCGCACGGGTTGGGCCTTGGGCACGGGCTGCGGCGTCGGCACAAGCACAATCGCCGCCGGCGCGTTGGCAAAGGGAGCCGGTGTGCCTGGCCCTGTCACCTGAGCGGCCTGCACCATCGGCGCCGTTATCGTCTGGGCCGGCCCAGGATTGGCGAGGTCGCCATTGACAAATGGGGTTTGTAGCGTTTGGCCAAGCAGGGTGTTCACTGGCGGTTTACTGGCTATGGACGGGATCGGCGTGGCTGCTGGGACATTGACCACCAGGGCAATCATGGGGAGAATGGCAGGCGTCTGCACGGGCGCCGGTGGGTTGGTCTTTGTCGCTATAAACATAGACCGCCACAACAGCAGCCCCATGATCAGCGCCAATCCCAGCCCAATGATGGTTAATAGGAAAAAACTAAAGACGGCGGTCAGTTGCCAGGGTCCAATCAAGGATGTATAGACAATTTCGGCATTGATCGTACGCGCCGGTGGGGATGTTTCCGCAGTGGCCACTTGAATCGGGAGCCTGGCGTTGCGTTTACGGAGTGCAAAGAGCGGCAAGTTGCGTGCACTCACGTGCACCGGAATTTGCACCTTTTGCCCTGGTTGCAGCGTTAGCGTGTAGTGGCTTTGTGGCGCGTTGACTGGCCCAAACTCAATTTGCCATTGCCGCTTGGCCTTGGGCAGACCTTGCAGGCGTACATTCAATTTGATATTGCTACGATTGGTCAATGGCAGGCTCAACAGACCGCTGCGCTTGAACCAGGAAATTGCTAACAATTTGGGCTGCATTGGACCAAACCCCAGATCCGTATAAGGGGCAATGGTCAGGGTGGCGGCCAAGCGGTTGAAGCGTTCTGGATATTCGGGGGCGCGCACGACAAGCGCCAGCGGATGTTCACCCGCGCTGACCTCTGGCGCGCGCGGCGGCGCAATCTCAATCCCTACATTGGCTCGTTCACCAGGTTGGAGTAAGATCTGGACCGGCCATACCGCTGGCGTGGGCTCATTTTGCTCAGTAATGGGCGTAAACCAATGCTCGTCAACCCAGCCCTCTAGCTGCACGGTGAAGAGCGCGGTACTGGGGCCATTGTTTAAAAGCGAACAGTGCCAGGTGACAGTGCCGCCTGCGTTGACCGTCAACTGGCGCGTATCCAGCCCGACGACGATCACGTCATCAGCATGTTCGGGGATCGCTGCACTAGGCGTGGCGGCTGGTGGTTCAACTGTTGGCCGCGCGTCTTCAACCCGTGTCGCTTCGCCGTCGATCTCGATGACTTGCCAATTGCGTAAGGCCGATGGCAGGCGATCAAGCGGCGTCGCGGTCTGTTCTGGATTCGATAGTTCTTCTGGGGCTTCGTGGTCTTCTGACATGCGCGTAAGTATCAGTTTTTTGCAGAATGCTGTCAAGTTGCGATAACTTTACTGGGTCACCAATCCTATCGGCAATTCTACTGGGATATGCTCCAAGTGTAAACCTACTCACAGACTTAGTTGATCATGTGGCGTTTATGTTATCAGTGGCGCTTAATGACCCTGTCACCAGGGATCTAAGATCGACTATGCTGTTTCAGTCTTGCCATAATTTTGCTTGACGCAATCAGCAAGCTAGACTAGAGGGGAACTTACACCCTAAAAGTAACATTATATAGAACAACTTTACTTAAAGGCTCGTGTAAGGTCAAGTAGTCGTTGCTTGAAATTTGTTGATCACTTATTGTATGAATCACTTATTATGCAGAATTCAAATCGTGCTCTATAATGAGCCCCCGCTTCGGACATGGTAGGATTTTTATCAGAAATTATTATGACAAAACTTGTAATTGTTGAATCACCGACTAAAGCTAAGACTATTCGCGGCTACTTACCCAAGGATTATCACGTCGAGGCCAGCATGGGCCACGTGCGTGATCTGCCGGCCTCGGCGGCCGAAGTGCCGGAAGCCTATAAAGGCGAACCCTGGTCGCGCCTTGGGGTCAATGTAGAAAAAGAGTTTGACCCGCTCTACGTAGTGCCGAGCACCAAGCGCAAAGTGGTTACTGAGTTGCGCCGGTTGCTCAAAGATGCCGACGAATTAATCCTGGCGACCGACGAAGATCGCGAAGGCGAGAGCATCGGTTGGCATCTCTTTGAAGTGCTCCAACCCAAAGTGCCGGTGCGGCGCATGGTCTTCCATGAAATCACGCGTGAGGCGATCCAGAAGGCCCTGAACGAGACGCGCTCGATTGATCAAGACCTGGTGCATGCCCAAGAGACGCGGCGCATTCTCGACCGCCTGGTCGGCTATACGGTGTCACCCTTGCTCTGGAAAAAGATCGCCCGTGGCCTTTCTGCAGGGCGCGTACAGAGTGTCTCCGTCCGCTTATTGGTGTTGCGCGAACGAGAGCGGCGGGCTTTTCGTTCGGGTGCGTATTGGGATCTGAAAGCCTTTCTGAACAAACGGCCCGATAAGCCCGAACATCGTTTCGAGGCGCAACTAATTTCTGTGGGTGGCGTGCGTGTGGCCAGCGGGCGTGACTTTGATGAGAATACGGGCAAAGTCGCCGATGCGAAAAGCGTATTGCTGCTGGATCAGAAACAGACCGAGACCCTGCGCGAACGTCTGCTCAAAGGGCTTTGGCGGGTGACCGATCTCGAAGAAAAAGAGGCGACGCGCGCCCCCGCGCCCCCGTTTACCACGAGCACCTTGCAGCAAGAGGCCAATCGCAAATTGGGCATGGGCGCCAAAGAGACCATGCGTATTGCGCAGAAGCTCTATGAAGAGGGCCATATTACCTACATGCGGACGGACTCTGTAAACTTGAGCGATCAGGCCGTGAATGCGGCCCGGCGCCGCGTCACCGAACTGTATGGCCAACAATATCTGAGCGATAAGCCGCGCCGTTACTCGACTAAAACCAAGAACGCCCAAGAAGCCCACGAGGCGATTCGCCCCGCCGGGGATCAGATGGCGCCCGCCGATGCGCTGCCCATTGCGGGTGAAGAGCGTCGCCTGTATGATCTGATCTGGAAGCGCACCGTGGCGACACAGATGGCGAATGCCCGTCTGAAATTTACGACGGCCACGATTGCGGTGGAAGATGCTGTGTTTCGGGCCAGTGGGCGCACCGTGTTGTTCCCCGGCTTTTTTCGCGCCTATGTCGAAGGGTCGGATGATCCAGAGGCCGCGCTAGAGAGTCAGGATGCGCCGTTGCCCCCGTTAGTGGTCGATGAAGTGGTCGATTGTCGGGATCTGGAAGCCCAAGGTCACGAAACAAAGCCGCCTGCGCGTTATACCGAAGCAACCCTGGTCAAAGCGTTGGAAGCCGAAGGCATTGGTCGCCCCAGCACCTATGCCACGATTATTGACACAATTCAACAACGTGGTTATGTCTTCAAGCAGCGCAAAGAACTTGTGCCCACGTTTACGGCTTTTGCGGTCACCCAGTTGATGGAAGATCACTTTCATGATCTGGTCGATTTGGGCTTCACGGCTAACATGGAGCAGCAGCTGGATGATATTGCCACAGGGGAGACCGACTGGCTTGCCTATTTGCGGCACTTCTATTTGGGGGCTGGCGGATTGGAGAGCCAGGTGAAAGCCAAAGAGGCGAATATTGATGCGCGCGCCGCCAGCGGGGTTGGGCTCGAAGATCTCTCGGCGGAGGTGCGCATTGGTCAATTTGGTCCCTTTATCTCCAAAGAAGTAAATGGCGAGCGGCTAACCGCCGGTTTACCGCCAGATTTGCCACCGGCGGACCTCTCTGAAGAGATGGTGACGCAACTTCTGAGCCAGAAGCTCGATGGTCCCAAGATCATCGGTGAAGATCCGTCAACCAAGCTTTCCGTGTTGCTTAAGGTGGGTCCCTATGGCCCCTATGTCCAACTGGGCGATGAGGAGCAAAACGGCAAAACCAAACCCAAGCGCGCCAGCTTGCTCAAAGGTATGGAGGCGGGCCATGTCGATCTAGATTTGGCCTTAAAATTGCTAAACTTGCCGCGCACCTTGGGTGAACATCCCGAGACTGGCAAAGAAGTGAAGGCTGGCGTGGGGCGTTTTGGTCCCTATGTGGTGCACGATGGCACCTTTGTCAGTTTGAAAGCCGACAATGTGCTGGAGATTGAACTGGAGCGTGCGTTAGAAGTCCTGGCCGGCGCGGCTGACCGCAAAGGCAAGCGCGGCGAGAATTCTGGCGGCAGCAAAAGCGTGCTCAAAGCTTTGGGTGATCATCCTAATGGTGGGCCAGTGCAGGTGTTGAGTGGTCGCTATGGACCCTATGTGAGCTACCAAAAGATTAATGCCACCTTACCCAAAGAAGTAAAACCCGAAGATGTAACAATGGTGCAGGCCTTGGAGTGGATCGCGGAAAAGGCTGGCAAGCAACCGACGGGTAAACCAACCGCCAGTCGCAAAAAAGTGACAAACGCTACAACTGACGACGCTGTGAAGCCCGCTGCGCCGAAGAAACCGGCGGCAACGCGCAAAGCAGTCACAACCAAGAAAGCCGTGGCAACGAAAGCACCCACCAAGAAGCCAGTCGCCAAAAAGAAGCCTGCCAGCACAGTCAAACACCAAAATCGTCGCTAAGCAATAAAACGCCTCACCCCCACCCCTCTCCTGAATCAAACGGCAGAGTTCAGGAGAGGGGAGCAAAACAAAGGCAGATCTCCCCTTCTGAAACAGCCCTGCTGTTCAGGAGAGGGAGACGCCCAGCGGCGTAGGGGGTGAGGCGTTTTTATCGTATGCCTAGTAATCAAAAGGCGCTCCACTGCTGGAACGCCTTTTATATTTCTAAATAAATTTTCCATGCCTTGGGGACTTCACCCGACGCCACCAGATAATCCACGCGCGGCGTTTTGGGCTCCCAGTGCATCGTCATCCCTGCTTCGTGCGGCGTGCGATCCCGTTTGCGTTGGTTGCACGTTGGGCAGGCGCAGACCGTGTTGCCCCAACTGTTGCGTCCCCCGCGCGAGCGCGGGATCACATGATCGATTGTAAAATCACTTTTGGTCAACAGTTTCCCCGAACGGGGTTCACCAGCGCGTATATTGCAATAGACGCAGGTGTAGAGATCGCGCTGCAAGACCCCGCGGCGGCTCCAACGGACACCGCGCCTGGGTGCTTGTACGTAGCGGCGCAAACGGATCACAGTGGGAATTGAGATTGTACTGGTGATTCCCGGTACGTTTACCGTCTCGTCTGTTGCCGCGTCTACACCGCCGCGCAAGAGCAAAGACATGGCACGCCGCTGAGGGATGACAGCGAGCGGTTCATAAGTGGCATTTAAAAGCAGGACAACAACCATCGGATACTCCACTGCAAGTCTACTCTAGAGTAACAATTACCCTACTTCCGTAATCCGCCGTGCAGAAAGCTACGATTGCCTTTGTAGTATGCATCAGGACTTTGTACAAGCCCAAAATCGTACAGGGCTCGCACCATGATACAGTATTATCTTTAAAATAAGATTAAACCTTATGCCGATTTGTTATCAACCCCTACGCTGCCAAAGCTCGGCTTTTCATACTGCCATGAGAATAGATGCGTTTTATGCTGTGGATTTACGCTGTGGGTTATCGGCATAAGGGATGAAAATCATGCGTCGTTGCCGAGTGGCGACAGGTGCGGAAAGCCAACCCTTGCCTTATAAAGTGGTGGCTTCGACGGCACTTTTTTAGGCTGTTTGCCAGTGAATTGTTCTCTGTACAGGATGGATTTTTAAGCCATTCAGACTTCACAAATTTCGCTTTTTGTAGTACAATTGTGCTACTAAACTGGTCTAGAAGAAAGAATATCAACAGTTTGGTTGCAAGCTGTAACCAAATTGATATTGCCCGCTTTCAGTTCATGGGCCACCGAATCTGGATCCTTGCAGAGGATTTCTATAAAGGCATAAAGGTAACCGCGCGTGGGTGTGATTGACAGTTTGTCCGCTGGCTATCGTTATTTGGGCTGGCGTTTATATTTGTTGGTGATTCCGGTCCTTTTGGATCTCTTGTTATGGTTTACGCCACGGCTGAGTGTGGCCCCCTTGTTTGAACAAGCGGCCCGTTTGTATGCTGATCCTGTTTTGACGAAAGGAATGCCGAGTGATGTGATTGACCTGATCCAACAAGGGTTAATGCGTACCGGTCAGGGCTCTAACCTGTTGGAGGTGCTCGTTAGCAGTTCGCTGTTGCATATGCCAAGTTTGCTTGTCATGCTGGGACCCTTGTCGGGTGCGGTCATTCGCAATGTTGCCGAGCCGATGACGGCGATTGGTCTTTCTCTGCTGTTTGGTCTGCTTGGCTTGTTGATCGGTGTGATCTTCATCGACTTGTTGGCGCAACGCCTGCCGATCGGTGCCGCGCCTAAGCCGGTCGCCATTGGCGATTTTATCTGGGCAGTGCTGCGCCATTGGTTCAAACTGGTGCTTTTTGTGCTCCTAAGTGTTTTATGTGTGATTGGGCTCTCGATTCCCATCAGCATCAGTGCGACTTTACTCATGCTGGTTAGCCCGGCGCTAGGTGTCTTTATGCTGGTGAGCGTGACGGGGCTGCTCTTTGTCCTCTATTTTTATATGTATTTTGTTCCGGCTGGGCTGATTATGGACAATTTGGGCCTGCGCGCCGCGATTGTCCAGAGCTTTCGCCTAGTGCGGGCAAATTTCTGGTCAACGATTGGTTTCTTTTTGGTGACTTACCTGATCAATATTGGGTTTGTCCTCATTTTTGATCGCTTGGCGATCTATCAACCGTTTGGGACCTTAGCGGCCATCCTGGCGAATGCTTACATCGGCACAGGCATGGCGCTTGCACTCTTGATCTTTTATCGTACAAAGCTGTTGCGTGCATCGGGCGAACTCGTTGCTGGCGGGCAAATATAACGCTTCCCCTATTAGAGGAGTAGGAGCCTCTTTAGGGCGCGGGTGGGCTTTCAGGCTAATTGTGTAATGTGCCTTTCATTAACAATTACGATTCAATTAATTGTTAATTATTATTGGGGGATTTTGTGACAAACGACAAGAAGATTGTTTATGGGGCTGACCAGATTCAGGTTTTGGAAGGCTTGGAAGCTGTACGCCGCCGTCCTGGTATGTATATCGGCGGCACCGATGGCAAAGCGTTACATCATATGGTCTATGAGGTGGTGGATAACTCGATCGATGAGGCGATGCAAGGCCGTTGCGACAAAATTTGGATCACCATCCACAAGGATGAGAGCGTTAGTGTCGAAGACAACGGCGCAGGCATTCCGGTTGATATTCAGAAGCAATATGGCATCCCAGCCGTGACGCTGGTCATGACAAAGTTGCATGCTGGTGGTAAATTTGGCGGCGGCGGCTATAAAGTGACGGGTGGTTTGCATGGCGTTGGCGTCAGTGCGGTCAATGCCCTGAGCACGTGGATGGAAACAAAAGTGAAACGGGATGGCAAGCTCTATCGCCAACGATTTGAGCGCGGCGTTCCTGTCACTGATGTGGAAGTCATCGGCGAATCGGATCCCAACGCCACAGGTACGATCCAGACCTTTCTGCGCGATGATACGATCTTTCAAGTGCTTGACTATAATTTCGAGACTCTCGCCATGCGTTTTCGCGAGATGGCCTTCTTGACGCGTGGCATCACCATCTCTTTCATTGATGAACGACCAGAACAGCCACGCGAGATCAACTTCTCGTTTGAGGGCGGCGTGCGCTCGTTTGTGCGCTATTTGAATCGCAACCGCACCGTGTTGCATCCGCCGATCTACATTGACGCCGATGTGGAGACGACCCATGTCGAAGCGGCGATCCAATACAATGATGGCTTCTCGGACTCGATCTTTGCTTTTGCCAATATTATCATCACGCCCGACGGCGGTACACACTTAACCGGTTTGCGTACGGCGATCACGCGGATGATCAACGACTATTCGCGCAAGCAAGGGTTCTTGAAAGACAATGACGACAACTTCACCGGCGATGATACGCGCCAGGGTATGACAGCGATTATCAGTGTCAAAGTCGTGGAGCCGCAATTTGAAGGGCAGAACAAATTAAAGCTGCTCAACAACGAAGTGCGCTATCATGTCGAGACAGCCATCGCCGAGGCGATGGGCAAATGGATGGAAGAGAATCCACGTGATATGCGCCTGATCGTCGAGAAGTGTCGTACTGCTTTCCGAGCGCGTGAAGCCGCGCGTAAAGCGCGCGATTTGGTGATTCGCAAAAGTGCGTTGGAAAGTTTAACCCTGCCTGGCAAACTGGCCGACTGCTCAAGCCGCGACCCCAAAGAGTGTGAAATCTATATTGTCGAAGGTGACAGTGCCGGTGGCACAGCAAAGCAGGGGCGTGACCGACGTTTCCAAGCAATTTTGCCTTTGCGTGGCAAGATTCTGAACATTGAAAAGACCAGCCTAGACAAAGCTCTGGCCAACAAGGAGATCCAGGCGTTGATTACGGCGTTGGGCACCAACATTGGCGAGAATTTTGATGTAAAAGGACTGCGCTACAATCGGGTTGTCTTGATGACAGATGCCGATGTTGATGGTAGCCATATTCGTACACTTTTGCTCACCTTCTTCTTCCGCTATATGGAGCCACTGGTCAAAGAGGGCCATCTTTATATTGCGCAGCCACCGCTCTATCGGGTGACTGCCACACGCCAAGAAAATGGCAAGTCCAAGAAGGCTAGTGAATATGTCTACGATGATGGGGCGCTGGAATTGTTGCGCAAGGAATTGGGCAATGAACAAGTGCGCATTGATCAGCGTTACAAAGGTCTTGGCGAGATGAATGACGAGCAACTCTGGGAGACAACCATGAATCCAGAGAATCGCACGGTGCTCCAGGTTAGCATTGATGACGCTGCCGAAGCAGATCGCACCTTTGATATGCTCATGGGCAGTGAAGTGGCCCCCCGCCGGCGCTTTATCACCACGCATGCCAACCAGGCGCGCTTGGACATCTGATCGTTGATGGTGGGGGCGTCCCAGATTGTTCGCGGGAATAAATTCCGCGGCTGACAACAGCAAGTCGCCTCGGGCTTGCTGTTGTCAGGAGGCATAGTCCATTTGTCCTGAATCTGCGATGCACCCGTTGATAGTAGAATTTGCTACATGATAAAAAGAGCGGTCAGGAAATTTGCTTCCTGACCGCTCTTTTTATTCATCCTTTAATCCACTATAAAGTAAGTCAAACCGTAGGGGCATGCGGTTGGCGGCGCACCCAACTATGGGAATTCACTAATTGCCTTCGCCGCCGATTGCGTGCCCGCTGCGCGACCCATCCAATCAAAATCGATGTGTTGACAAATCAGATGTAACCATGTTATCATAACAGCAAATATTGTAAGATAAATGCCGTTAATTAAGGAGTTTCTATGTATAAAGCAATGCCCACTATGCCTGTGAGCGACTTACGTACTCACCAAGCTGCTATCTTGACAAAGCTGCATGAAACACCGATTCTACTCACGCAGCATGGTCATGGAGCAGGCGTTCTTGTTCATCCTGACCTATGGAACGAAATGGTTGAATTACTTGCCGACTACGATGATATTTTGGTGGCTCGGGAACGCCGGCAAGAAGCCATCGCCGACCCAGATATGATGCGTCCGATTACTGACCTGCGTGCTAGCCTGCAAGCAGATGGGCTGCTAGATGACTGAGGCAACGCCCTGGACCGTTATTTACCACCGGGATCTGGAAAAAGAAATTCGCTTGCTGCCTAAGCCTTATATCCGTCGTATCTTGGAAATGATTGAAGGTTTAGCTCAAGACCCTCGACGCCACGGTAGTGAAAAACTGGACGGCCACGATCTATGGAAAGTGCGGGTGGGACTCTATCGAATTATTTATCACATTGATGACCATCAACATATCGTTAGCACTTATCGGATCGGGCATCGGAAAGATGTCTATCGCAATTTGTGAAGTATCAAAAATTAGTGAAAAACAAAGAGCGGCCAAGGCTTACATGCCTTGGCCGCTCTTTGTTTTTCACTAATTAACGGAAATCTAATGCCCGCCCGCCACCATCGGCGACTGCGTTGAACCGCGGCCACCCCATTTCCCCGGCCAACCGGGTAGCAGTGCCCCCAATAAAAGCGCCGCTATTGAAAAGTAAAAGGTCAATTGATAGGCCTTTTCAAAACCGTTAATATTTTCTGTGCAAGCCGTTTGGATGCCTGATGTAATTTTCGCCTTGGCGGCTGCTTGGTTGGCGGCTGGCATTGTCTTTAATTGAGCTGATGCGGCGGCTGGAATATTATCCTCGGGTGCCACGCCAGGCGTTTCGCATACGCCAAAAGCGGCCGCGTTGCTTGGCCCGACTTGCTCTTGCGCCTGTTGTTGCAACGCTTGTACCTGGGGAGACAGGGTGCTTGTCACCACAGTGGCTAACAAGGCCACGGCAATCGCTTGGATCACAAAGCGTGTACTATTCGCCAGCGATGATCCACGCGGCAACAGTTGTAGCGGTACACTGCCCAGCGCAGTCGTAAAGGTTGTCTGCACCGTCATGCCCAAGGCCAAGCCGCGCAGGGCCAGCAAAAATAGAATGAAGGAGATCGACGTTGTGCCTTGCAGATGCGCCAATTGCCATGTGTTGATAATCAGGATGCTAAAGCCAACAATCACCAGCGGACGTGGCCCGATTTTGTCGTACAGACGACCCGCCAGCGGGGTGGCGATCCCAGCGGCGGCGGCCAACGCTAACAGGATCATGCCGGTTTGCAGGGCTGTCCGCCCACGCAGTGATTGCAAATAGATCGGCATCAAAAATTCTGCCCCAAAGAGCGCCAACACGGTCACATACCCGACAATGCTGGCATTGAGAAAGGTGCGATTCTGGAACAGCCGCAAGTTGAGCATCGGTTCGCGCACCAACCACAATTCGATAATGGTAAACGCGATCAGAGACACAATGCCAACGCCGAAGAGAATTAGCGTAACCGGTGATGTCCAACCCGTCGTGGAAGCTTGCTCCGCCGCGTATAAGATCGAGCCAAAGCCAATCACAGCGGTGATCAAGCCAAGGGGGTCAAGCGCCGGTTTGCGCGCCTCACGCGTGCCTTTCAACAGCTTATAGGCTAAGGTGATGCCGATGATACCAATCGGGATGTTGATAAAGAAGATGCCGCGCCACAAATTTAGATCGATCAGAAAGCCGCCCAAGATCGGGCCTAATGCCGGCGCGACCACCAAGGCAATACCAAAATAACCGAGGGCCGTGCCTTGTTCTTTGGGCGGAAAGGCCCGGTAGAGCAGCGCCGGACCAAGCGGTTGTGCCATACCGCCGCCAATCCCTTGGATGGCACGGGCGATGATCAACATCAGCAAGGTGGGCGCCAAACCACACAGCAAAGATCCGAGCACAAAGAGCGTCAAGCCGGTGAGGTAAATGCGCTTGATGCCAAAGCGATCACCCAAAAAACCCGACAAGGGTGTGGTAATGCCCAGCGCCAACACATAGAGACTGATCACCCACTGGGCGCTCGTCAGACTAGCGCCAAATTCCCGCCGCAACGTTTGGAACGCCACATTCACGACGGTTGAGTCTAGAATAATCATAAAAATGCCAAAAAGCACCGAAATCAATACTTGCCATTTGTATTCCAGGTCAAATATGCCACGGCGAGGGTTATAAGGAACCAATCGATATTGCGACAAGACAAACTTCTCCTTACCAAATGGATACGAATAAAGATACTAAAACGACAGGGTAGCTGATTCCCATTTCATTGTCAAAGCTGATTTCCAAAGTATGATTAATCGGATTAATCGTTCAGCCAATCCCTAAAGCTTACCATGTAAATACAAGTCAGTGAGGCTTTCTGTATGCTCGCGTGCAAAGTGTGTAAACTGATGATCTTTTTTGTTTACAGCTTCGTTGTCGGACCAATTGATCGGGGTGGCGGCGCAGGGCCCAGCAATCAACGGGTAGATGTTCCTGCTTTGCTGCTGCCCTCATCCCTGGCATACCTAGGCGATGGCAACCGAATCAACCGCTTCTTGCTGCTGCTTGGCTTGCTCTTTGTAAGCACCGAGTGTAATCTACAAGTTGCGCCGGTTCGATCAAACGGTTGCTCAAACTTGAGGTAAAGGTACGGATGGAATTGTCCACCTCCCAGCGTGTTGTTCGTCAGACAAGTCAGTTGCGCCAGCCAGGGCCAGTTGCCTCATTGCTACCCTGGCTGGCGTTGCCGCTTTTGCTATTTCTGGTCTTGCCATTGTTGGCGCTGCTTTTGCGCGTCGAGCCAACGGCCTTGCTCGCAAACCTTGGCAACCCACAGGTGGTGCAAGCGCTCAACTTGAGCCTGCTTACCACAGCCATCAGCACGGTGGCCACTTTGTTCTTTGGCACGCCACTGGCTTATTGGCTGGCGCGACGCCATTTTCGTGGGCGCGAAGCGATCGACACCCTGCTCGATTTGCCCATGGTGTTGCCGCCATCGGTGGCTGGCATTGCGTTGTTGATCGCTTTTGGCCGGCGTGGTTTGTTCGGCGCCTATTTCAGCACGATTGGCATCAATATTGCCTTCACGACCACGGCTGTGGTGTTGGCGCAAATGTTTGTGGCCGCCCCCTTCTATGTCAAGGCCGCCATTGCCGGTTTTGGGGGCGTGGATCGCGATTTAGAGCAGGCTGCCGCATTGGATGGCGCTGGCGGCTGGGCAGTTTTTCGGTACGTAACCTTACCGCTGGCCTGGCCGGTGCTGTTTGGCGGCATTGTGATGACTTGGGCGCGTGCGTTGGGCGAATTTGGGGCGACGATTATTTTTGCGGGCAATTTCCCTGGCCGCACACAGACGATGCCACTGGCCATCTATATCGGTTTCGAGGTTGAGCTAAATGTCGCGCTGACACTTTCGGTTATTCTGTTGGTGATCTCATTTATGGTCCTGTTCATCGTCAAAGGATTATTACGCCAACGGATCGGCGCGCTGTAAGGCGCAATCTCGACCCGAAAGCAGGTGTGCGTTTTAGATTACCCCTGGACTGTTATAAAATAGATCAGCCTTGACCAATCCCGGTCCTGACTTTTTATCTGACGATTCAGACTCGCTTTAGGAGAGCAAGATGAGCAACCTTTCTAACCCGCCAATTTTTGACGGACATAACGACACTTTGTTAAGCCTCTATTACCCGCGCCCCGGTCAAGAGCGTACTTTTTTCGAACAAAGTGAGTTCGGCCATATTGATTTGCCGCGGGCGCGTGCTGGTAACTTTGGCGGTGGTTTTTTTGCTATTTATGTGCCCTCGCCTAAACAGAGTGTCAATAAAGACAGCGCCGTAGTGGGCGCCAGCGATACGAGCAAGGCCTATCAAACCCCCTTGCCAGCGCCGTTGGAACAACCCTATGCGTTGAATTTTGCGATGGGCATGGCGGCTACGCTCTTTCAAGTAGAAGCCGAAGCCAAAGGCCAATTCAAAGTGGTGCGCACCGCCGATGAATTAGCCACTTGTCTAGAAAATGGCACTATGGCTGCGATTTTTCACTTAGAGGGCGTAGACCCAATCGATACCGATTTGAACGCTCTGCACGTCTTGTATCAAGCCGGATTGCGTTCTGTGGGCATTGTATGGAGCCGCCCCAATGCGTTTGGGCACGGCGTGCCGTTTAATTTCCCAGATACGCCGGATATTGGCCCTGGCCTGACGGATGCAGGGCATACGTTGGTCAAAGCCTGTAATCAACTCGGCGTGATGCTCGATCTGTCACATTTGAATGAACGTGGCTTTTGGGACGTGGCCGAACTAAGTGATGCGCCATTGGTGGCCACCCATTCTGGGGCGCATGCGCTCTGTGCCACGCCACGTAATCTAACCGACAAACAGTTGGACGCCATCAAAGAGACCGGCGGCATGGCTGGCGTCAATTTCCATATTGGCTTTCTGCGGGAGGATGGTCGGTCAGATGTAGAAACTTCGCTGACCGAGATTGTGCGCCACGCCGCCTACATGGCTGACCGGATTGGCATCGACCACGTCGGGTTGGGCTCAGACTTTGACGGCGCGACCATGCCGCATGATCTAAAGGATGTGGCTGGGTTGCCGAAACTGGTCGCGGCGCTGCGTGCGCATGGCTTTGACGAGGCTTCACTCAAAAAGATCGCTTACGAAAATTGGGTGCGGGTGTTGCGCAAGACCTGGAAGTAATTTGTACGCACAAACAAAATGCCCCGCTCCAATTGGAGCGGGGCATTTTGTTTTTTATGGTTTAATCAGGTTACAGCCTAACGCGTCAGCTTATTGGCCGTTGACTGTGGTCTTGACTGTAATCTTCTTGGGCTTGAGCGCCTCGGACTTTGGCAGGGTCAAGGTGAGCACCCCGTGTTCGTTGACGGCCTCCACTTTGTCGGCGTCGACCGTGGTTGGCAAAGTGACACTGCGCACGAAGCTGCCATAGTAGCGTTCGCGCATATGATAGTTTTCTTGCTTGTCTTGCTTGTCCTCTTTGGTCTCACCCTTAATGGTAAGCACGTTGTCGGTGAGTGTAATCTCTACATCTTCGGGTGCGACACCAGGGACAGACGCTTTGACAAC
Organism: Chloroflexota bacterium; assembly: GCA_026389895.1. GTDB lineage: Bacteria > Chloroflexota > Anaerolineae > Caldilineales > Caldilineaceae > JAPLGZ01. The sequence continues at coordinate 29,748 of JAPLGZ010000137.1, forward strand.
ATAGCTATCATCTTTCTCAACCACATCCAGGGCGGGCCCCCAAGTGGCCTGACGTTCCCATTGGCGTGGGAATTCGAAAGCGTCGCCAAAGGCTCGATCCATCGCATTGCGCAAAGAAGCCATTTCGCGGAAGGGTTCCCATCTCGTTAAGGTTGTCATCGTTTTCTCTCCTTTATCGACTATCTAAATGATGAAATTCGAATCAACACTAATCTTACGGAAATACTGGTCGCCTGTAGATGATTGATTTTCTATCTAGCGATCTCGTTTAACCTTCGATTATCATCATAGATCTGAAACGTCAGAAGCACGTTGGTGCAATGTCAGAAAAGGGTCTCTGCTCTGTTAGCGATTTGTCTGATCGAGCGAGCGATAAAGATAGAGAATGATCAATGACATTGATATCGATCTGATGGATGAGAAAACATGCCCGTGCTTATCGATGGCGCCGGAAATGGTGGGGCGGTTGGCATCGACCTCCGCGTGGCCCACGTCTGCCATGTCGACACGGTTGCGGATGATTGTGGGGCGGTGGGAGTGGCGACTTAAATTCGGTCGTGCTGGCGGTCTTTGCCAAGACAATGCTTGGGTTGGACCAATCGGTTGCCAGCGGAACGAGCGCTAGGGTTAACACGAGTACGCCACCTAAAATCAACTTTTTTACCATTGGTACGCTCCTTTCAGGAGAGGGTGGGAAGAAATTTGAACAAACGCGTCCTAGGCTCTGTGCAGGGGCTTTTAGCCAGCAGGCGACTGCGCAAAGTGCCAGAAATTGATTTGTGCAAAGACCTTCCAAAGGTTGGTAGAAAATATGACGGGGTGCGATGCGGCTGCGGATCAGGAAGGTAAGATCAAAGGAACTCTTGTGACAAGAAGCGTAGTGTAAAGGAGCAAAGTTTATTTTGTCACTGCCACCACTATAGCATGCAATACTGAAAATTGTTTCCGGCAATCCAGCCACTCTATGGCTACGCTAGATCTATCTTTAATATACTCTCTGGTAGACGAATTCAAGCTGCAATCAATACGCCCGCGAACCAAGTTCGCGGGCGTATTGATTGCAGCTTGAAGATCAGGGAAGGGTCAGGCATGCCTGACCCTTCCCTGAAAGATGTGTATAAATCAGCTGGCCGATTAAGCCTCTAAGGCTTCAATGGCCGTGAAGGTTAACTGATCCCCGATGGCATCGACGAGTAGATGCTCACCGCTATGCACTTTACCTTCTAGAATTTGCACGGCCAATGGGTCGGCGACACGCTGTTGGAGCATCCGCTTGAGCGGGCGAGCCCCAAACGCCGGGTCGTAGCCTTCTTGGACCAACAGCTCTTTCGCCTTGTCGGTCAACGCCATCGAGATGCCGCGCTCTTTGAGCAACTGGTGTAAGCGACCCAACTGAATGTCGATGATCGATTTCAGATGTTCCTTGCCCAACGAATGGAAGATCACAATATCGTCGATGCGGTTGAGGAATTCGGGTCGGAAATGCGACCGCAAGACCTCACGCACACGACGTTCGACCTCATCATCCACTCCTGCCACGTCAAGAATATATTGGCTGCCCAAGTTGCTGGTCATGATAATCACCGTATTACGGAAATCGACGGTGCGGCCCTGACTGTCCGTCAGACGGCCATCATCCAACACTTGGAGCAAGACATTAAATACTTCGGCATGCGCCTTCTCAATTTCATCAAAGAGCACCACCGAATAGGGGCGGCGGCGAACGGCTTCGGTCAATTGACCACCTTCATCATAGCCCACATAGCCGGGCGGGGCGCCGATTAAACGGGCCACCGTATGGCGTTCCTGATATTCGCTCATGTCGATGCGCACGAGATTCTGCTCGTCATCAAACAAAAATTCTGCCAACGTGCGTGCTAATTCGGTCTTGCCCACACCGGTTGGTCCCAGGAAAATAAAGCTACCAATCGGCCGGTTGGGATCAGACAACCCCGCACGGCTGCGGCGAATGGCCGAAGCCACGGCGCGTACCGCTTCATGCTGGCCGATCACCCGTTGATGCAACACTTCTTCCATGCGCAGCAACTTCTCACGTTCACCTTCGAGCAACTTGGAGACCGGAATCCCCGTCCATTTGCTGACCACTGCGGCGATCTCTTCGGCATCTACTTCTTCTTTGAGTAACGCTCCTTGGGCCTGAAGCTGTTGGACCCGTGCGTCGGCCTGCGCCAGATCAGCTTCTAGCTGCCGCATCTTGCCATAGCGTAACTCGGCTACGCGTTGTAGATCGTATGCCCGTTCGGCTTGGTCGATCTGCGTGCGCACTTGCTCGATCTCTTCTTTCAATTTACGCACACTTGCGATTGCTTCACGTTCAGCTTGCCAGCGGCTTGACAATTCGGCGCTGCGCTCTTTCAGGTTGGCTAATTCTTCTTCTAATACGGCCAGACGATTCTTGCTGCCTTCGTCTTTTTCCTTTTTCAGCGCTTCACGCTCGATCTCCAACTGCAATACTTCGCGGTCGATCTCATCGAGCGCTTGCGGCTTCGAATCGATCTGCATGCGCAAGCGACTGCCGGCCTCGTCGATCAGGTCAATGGCCTTGTCGGGCAAGAACCGATCTGTGATATAGCGATGGCTGAGTGTGGCGGCTGCAATCACCGAACTATCGGTGATGCGCACGCCATGATGCACTTCGTAGCGCTCTTTCAGGCCACGCAAAATGCTAATCGTATCTTCCACGCTCGGCTGATCGACAAAGACAGGCTGAAAACGCCGTTCTAGGGCCGCATCTTTTTCGATATATTTGCGATATTCATCCAGCGTCGTGGCCCCGATGGCATGCAATTCGCCGCGTGCCAGCAACGGCTTGAGCATATTCGACGCATCCATCGAGCCTTCCGCAGCGCCAGCGCCCACCAACGTGTGCATCTCATCAATGAAGAGAATAATTTTGCCTTCGCTGTTGGTCACTTCTTTGAGCACGGCCTTGAGGCGCTCTTCAAATTCACCGCGATATTTTGCCCCGGCGACGAGTGAACCTAGATCAAGCGCCACCAATTGTTTGTCGCGCAGACCGGTCGGTACATCACCATGGACAATCCGTTGGGCTAACCCTTCGACGATGGCGGTCTTGCCAACGCCAGGCTCACCGATCAATACTGGATTATTTTTTGAACGGCGACTGAGAATCTGAATCACGCGCCGGATCTCTTCGTCACGGCCAATCACCGGGTCCAATTTGCCTTTGCGGGCGTCATCGGTGAGATCACGGCCATATTTCGTTAATGCTTCGTACTGGCCTTCTGGATTGTCGGTGGTGACGCGCTGATTGCCACGCACACTGGCCAACGCCTGCAAAATGGCGTTATAATCGACTTTGTGGCGCGTCAGCAGATCGCGCACTTTGCCATTCGTAGAGGCCAGCGCCATCAGGATGTGTTCGGTCGATATATATTCATCCTTCATGTTGCCAGCAATCTCTTCGGCCTGACGCATAATGGCCGCCGCTTCACGGCCCATGCCCACCTGTGCATTGCCGCCGCTCATGCGTGATTTGGTCGACAACGCCTGTTCCACCGCCCGGTCAATGGCCGCGACATCCGCGCCGATCTTGTTGATCACCGCGGGCACCACACCACCTTCCTGTTGCAAAAGCGCCTTGAGTAAATGCTCGGGATCGACCGTTGCATTGCCATATTGTTCGGCCACGCTCTGTGCTTCGAGCATGGCCGCCTGGGCCTTTTGGGTTAATTTATCTAGACGCATATGTACATCCTCCCCAATTATCAGCTAAGATAAGATCATTTAACGGTGGTTCATCCCTGAACAAGCCATCAAAATCTGATTTGGCTTTGGTTGTGCCACCGAGAAAAGTATATTTGATTACGATTTTGTACTTACCATTCTAACAAAGGGATATTTGAAAGACGTATGCGCTATGTTAGTGTCGTGTATGCAAAAGACCGTTTCAGATCATGCTTGGTCGAGCATTGCCATGATCTCCGGTGCATAGGCAAAGAGCGCCGGTGCGCCGCCTGTGTGTACAAAGACGACCGGTTGATCTTTGGCCAGCTTCCCCTGGCGGATGTGGGCAATCAGCGCGGCGAGCCCCTTGCCTGTGTAAACCGGATCGCTCAAGATGCCCTCGTTTTGGGCGAGCAGGCGGATCGCTTCCATCCCCGCCGGCGTGGGGATGCCGTAACGTTCGCCCACAAAACTATCATCGTTATCAAAATCATCTGTGCTGAATTCAATCTCTAAGTCCAGGCGATC
>JAPLGZ010000239.1 GCA_026389895.1 Chloroflexota bacterium
CCAGGTGAGTTGGCCACAACCAATCAATACGTTCTGCATTGTTGCTCCTCTGTCATTCTATAAATTTGGTAACCATCGCTCATTGCGTAAAATCCTTGGGGAACTGATTTAGTATAATTTGTTCGCTAGGATTTTGAAAACGCGTTTTAGGGTTCGCATCAGCGCTGCTGACCCCAGGTAGTTCAAGCAGGAACAGGCTTAGTTTTTCTCCGTATGCCCTGTGTCATGGTTTTTTCCTGGTCTGTGCGTAACGGGTTACGATGGTCAGCGGCGGGACTGCTCCCTGCGATCCCCCCAACAACCCAGGATGCACCCCAACCTAATTGGCGCTTGACTTTCCGTAAGCCCTGTTCTACGATAGAAAGGTAAATTTCCAAATTTAAGTATTCGGTAAAGAAACTCAGATTTTTTATTGGACCAGTCGAACCGATTAGCTCTTGCTTTGGTATTGACTCGACCCATCTCCGCATCCAACCCAAACTGTCGAACGTAGGTTCATCACATATTTTATGTGGAAGTAAACCTTAACCGCATCAATGCTTAATTAGTAGGCTGAATGTATTGCAGAAAGCCAAAATGAACGTCAAGCAGATCGCCAAACTTAGTGGAGTTTCGGCACCCACCGTGTCACGTGTGCTCAACAATCACCCAGATGTGCGCGAAGCGACGCGCCAACGTGTGTTGGCCGTAATGCAGCAGACAAATTATCAGCCCAATGCCGCAGCGCGCAGTTTGGCGGCAGGCCAGACGCGCGTGGTGGGGTTGATGGTGCGGAAAGAGACCGATACGATCTTTAATGAGGCCGATTTTTCGCGCTTACTCTTGGGGATTTCCTCAGCCTGCAACCCCCACGACCGTTCGGTTATGCTCTGGCTGGTGGAACCAGAATACGAGCAACGGATGCTCCAGAAGATCACAGCGGGTGGTTTGGTTGATGGGGTGATTGTTTCGACCATGCGGTTCACCGATCCGCTGATCGATGCCCTGCAAGCCAGCCAGATACCGTTCATTCAGATTGGGCGTCATGCGGGCGGGGTGCAGGCCAGTTATGTGGATATCGAAAATCTCAATGGGGCGCGTGAGGCGGTTATGCATCTGTTGCGTCTGGGTCGACGCCGGATCGCCACCATTACGGGTCCGTTGAATCTGATCTCTAGCCGAGATCGACGAGATGGCTACTTGGCCGCCTTAACGGAACGCAAAACACCCATCCAGGCGGCCTTGATCATTGAAGGTGATTATAGCGAGAATGGCGGCTATCGGGCGATGCAATTATTGTTACCCCACCAGCCAGATGCTGTTTTTGTGGCCAATGATCGTATGGCGATGGGGGCCTTGCGCTTTTTGATCGAGACCGGGCGGCGCGTGCCAGAAGATGTGGCGCTGATCGGGTTCGACGATCTATCTTTTGCCGCCCAAACGATGCCGTCATTGACCACCGTTCGCCAGCCGATGATGCAGGCGGGGGCATTGGCGGCTGAGATGCTGATGGAACTCATCGAAAATCCAGCTTCCCCCCCAAAACGGATTGTCTTGCCGACTGAGCTTGTCATCCGGCACTCCTGTGGTTTTCGCACCCGTTAGCCAGAAGTGGCCTGGATCAGTTTCAAGGGGGTAATGGCAAATGGAGGAAGATTGACCTCGTTGTCGTTGCGGTGCCTAGATCAACCCTTTAGTGAACCGGCCAATAAGCCACGCATAAACAATTTACCCAGCGCCAAATAGACAAAAATGGTCGGCAAGGCTGCGATCAAGGCCGCCGCCATCTGCACGTTCCATTCGGTCGTATAACTGCCAGCAATATTTTGCACGGCCACATTGATCGGCGCCAATCGGGGGCTACTGAGCACCACCAAGCCAATCAGATAATCGTTCCAAATGCTGGTAAATTGCCAAAGCAACACAACAGCGAAGGCCGGCATCGAGATCGGCAACAAGATCCACCGGTAGATGCCAAAAAAGCCGCAGCCGTCCATCTTAGCCGCATCAAGCAGTTCATTTGGCACACCCGCGAAGTAACTACGGAAAAGCAGGGCCGTGATCGGAATGCCGAAAATACAGTGGACAAGGATCAGCCCCATGATCGTGCCATAAAGCTTTAGCGCTTGTAGTGTCTGCACCAGCGGAATGAGGATGCCTTGATAAGGCAAAAACATGCCGACCAGAAAGAGCATGAAGATCGTATCGGCTCCGCGAAAGCGCCATTTGGCAAAGATATAGCCGTTAATCGACCCGATAAACGACGAGATGAGCGCGGCTGGAATCGTGATCAGCATGCTATTGGCAAAATTGGGGGCGACTTTGTACCAGGCTTCCAGAAAACTACCCAGGTAAAATCCTTTCGGCAGTTCCCACATGCGCGTCACATTGACATCAACATACGGTTTAAGCCCGGTGATGATCATGACGTAAAAAGGCATCAAATAGAAAGCGCTAAAGGCGATCAGCACAAGATAGATTGCGCCGCGCGTCCAGAGTCGTTGTAAACTCATTGTTTCACCTCGTAACTCGCCACTGGCAACTCATTTTTATTGTTCGACTTCTTGCTTCATGCTGCGCAGATAGGGCACGACCAAGAAGGCCGACAAGATCATCATAAAAGCGCCAATCGCTGCACCAAGTGAATAGCGGTACGCCCCGAACGTAGTCTGGAACATGAAGAAAGCCAATGTATCCGTCGCCAGCGCCGGTCCGCTGCCACTCATCGCCGAGACAAGATCGAAGACACGGATCGAATTCATGCCCGTCAACACAATGGCCGTAAAGGTAACCGGCATCAGCAGCGGGATGATCACGTAGCGATAGATCGTGTAAGTGCCTGCGCCATCAATGGCGGCCGCCTCGCGCACTTCTTGGGGAATGCCACGCAAGCCAGCCAGATAGAGCGCCATCACATAGCCCGTAAATTGCCAGGCCGCCGGAATTGTGACCGCCCACATCCCATAGTTCGGATCCGAGATCCAGACGGGATGAAAATTCGCAAGGCCAATCTTTGCAAACAGCAGGTTGATCCCAGTGGTTGGCTGTAAAAGCCAGCGCCAGGCGACGCCGGTGACAATGCCAGAAACGGCAAAGGGAAAGATCACCAGCGTGCGGAAAAAGGTCTCCCCTTTAATCTTCTGATCCAGCAATGCGGCGATCAGAAAGCCAAAGACAATACACTGGGTCATGAAACCGACACCGTAGTAGACCAAGTTGCGCAGATCCGTGTAAAAGCGATCATCGTTGAGCAGGCGCTGCCAGTTTTTTAGTCCAACAAAGGTATAATCAATGATGACGCTGTTCCACTTCACAGTGGAGATGTAGAAAGTCCAACCGATAAAGGTGTAGATAAAGAGCGCTACAGCAATGATCGATGGGGTCAACACCACCATGGCAATTAGCATATCGCCACGGAACAAGGTTTTCTTTTTGCGTGTGGTCGAGCCAGCAGCGAACCGCGTGCGCTCACCTGGCACAGATACAGGGTTAGAGGTAGCCAAGGGTTCATTCTCCAAGTGAAAATGAAGCGTGAAACGTGATCAATGAAAATAAACACACTGATCACGTTTCACGCTTCATGCCTAGGCAGCTTCGAACTCTGCGTCCGCGGCCGCCGCAACAAGCTTGGCCTGAGCAGCAGCAACATCGCGTTTTGTAGCTAGCAAGTTAATGGCCAGATCGTAGTCGAGGACAAAACTCTGTTTGGCTGCAGCACCGTGTTGGATGCTTGGCACCAGGGTATTCGCCTTGAAGTCCGCCATCGCCGAAAGCTGGTATTCGTCATACTTGCTCTTATCCGCATCGGTACGGGCCGCGATTGAACCCTTGATCGGATTAAAGGCGTCCTGACCATCTTTCGAGGCACAAATGCGCAAGAAGTTAAGGGCATTGTCACGGTGCGGTGCGCCCTTGGGCAAGCCGAAGGAGTCAGAAAGGACAATAAAGATCCCTTCTGTGCCGGGTGCTGGCGCCCATTTATAATTCGTAAAGTTTTTGGACTTCAACACACCGTGTGTCCAGTCACCCATGATCATCATGGCGGGGGCGCTGTCGGCCATGAAACGGTCGGTGATATCCCCCCAAGTGGTGCTCAAGTAATCGGGATTGGCATAATCGAGCACCTTGTTCAAGGTGGTCAATGCTTCCGTAACCTTCGCATCATCCCATTTGGTCTTGCCGGTGAAAAGACCGCGATAATCATCTGGGCCAAGAATGGCAACGAGCAAATTTTCAAATTCGTGGCCGCAGAAACCCGGTTCGCTTTCGGCAATCGCCAACGCAGGAATCTCCTTCGCTTTTAGCTTATCCGCTACCGCAAAGAGTTCATCCCAGGTCTTTGGTGGCTCTGCACCGACTGCTTCTAACTTATCAGTGCGATACCAAAGCACATTAGAGCGATGAATATTCACCGGCACCGACCAGGGCTTGCCATTCATCGAGGCGATGTCAACCAGATCCTTCGGGAAGACGTCGGTGAGTCCTTCGTCTTTATAGAAGGTCTCCAGGTCCTCCATGCGATCAGCCTTGACATGGCTGTCGATCAATTCGTGGCCCAGGTGAACCTGGAAGGAATCAGGTGGTTGCCCCCCCTGCATACGGGTTTCGAGCAGCGCCTTCATGTTGCCACCTTGGCCAGCCCCACCGGTCAAAGCCGAATTTTCAATTTCGACATCGGGATATTTCTTTTTGAAGATGTCGTACAAAGCATTGAGGGCTTCGACTTCGCCGCCAGACGTCCACCAGGAGAAGATCTCTAATTGGTTCGCGCCGCTGGCGGCAGCTGGCGCGGCCGCGCCCCCGGCTGCCGGCGCGGCGCCGGGGGCCACAGGAGCACAAGCCGCCAATGCGACGGCGCCGGCTGCCATTGTGCCATAGCGAAGAAAATCGCGACGATTCAACTTGCCATTGTTCATCATATTCTCTATCCTCTCTTTATTTCCTTTGGAAAACTTTTGTTTGGGGAGCAATTACTTGCAGATCGGTAAGGTGTTTGGGCGGGCAAAAATAGCACCTCGCAACCGCAAGCATAAAATAGACACATAGGTAAGACTAAAATTGGGCAAGATAATGGGTACAGGCAAGGTACACATTATGGGAGCAGAAGGTGAAACCTGATACAAATTAATTTGGTGGGTGATCATACATTAGAAAGGGAGTGACCAAACAATTTGTACGGGCTTTACTATACAATTAGTCGAGCCAAAAGTCAAATAAAATAGAGACGCAGCATGTCGGATGGCCCTACTGCGTCCCTATTTCTAGAAAAACTTCGCCTGCGTTAACTTTGTAATGACGCCTTCGGCTTGGGTATCCGTCAATTGCACCAGCGGGGGGCGCACGGTGAGCCAAGTGGGATCCTGCTGCGCATACGCGACAATCTGCTTGAGGAAAGGGATCGCTGGATAATCACCGCGCGCTTTGGCGATGACCATCACATCCTCTTGGTATTGCTCAGCCTGCGGCGTCTGCCAGTTATCAAATAATTTGCGCAATGGGGCGGTAATCACATTGGCCACTGCGTTGATGCTGCCCGCACCGCCCAATCGCAAATTGTCTAGGATAAATTTTTCTGAACCCGAGAAAGTACCAAAGCCTGGAAAATTCGTCAGAATCGCCTTTTGATTGTTCCAATCGCCCGAACTATCCTTGAGGCCAACGACGGTGCGTGGATAGGCTTTGAGCAGACGCTCAATTAGGCTAAGACTAAAACCAACCTGAGCCACAGGTGGAATGTGATACAGATAGACCTGAAGCGCATCCTCCGCCACACGGTCGATCACTTCGGCAATGCTGCGAAAGATGCCCTCGTCACTCACCCCTTTGTAATAAAATGGTGGCAATAAAAGTACACCGGCACAGCCTAGCTTTACAGCGTGTTTGGTCAATTTGACGGCTTCTGGAATCGAGCTGGCGCCTGTGCCTGGCATCAGTTTGGCGGCAGGCACACCAGCTTCCACCAATTGGGTCAAGGTAGCGATGCGTTCGTCCAAAGCCAACGAGTTCGCTTCACTAGTCGTACCAAAAGGGCAAAGGCCATGACAACCATCAATTAATAATTGCTTCGAAAAAGCGATCCAACGGTCAACATCGACACTGAGATCTGCGCGAAAGGGGGTGAGCACCGGGGCAAAAAGGCCAGAAAGGGCGTGGGACATGCGTATAGTGACCAGAACGGGCGGCACCATTCAGTTTTGCGCGATGCGCATAGGCTTTTTGCGCGGCCTCTATATTCCCCGCCTGCCCTTGCCAATGCTTAAGCACTGGCTCTTGCAGGGCGCGCCCGTACGAAAAGCTTAATTCCCAAGGGTGTGCACCCATCGCGTTCATGGCGCTGAGATTGGCAGTAGCCTCTTCTGGGCTTTGTCCACCGGAGAGAAAGACGATGCCAGGGATCGCAGCCGGCACCACACGCCGAAAACAACGGATCGTTGCTTCCGCCACCTGCTGAGGCGTGGCCTGCTGCGCGGCTTTTTTGCCCGGCAACACCATATTGGGCTTGAGCAGGGTGCCTTCCAGCAAGACTTTCTGCTCGTAGAGCGCATCAAACATACGCTTGAGTGTCAAGGATGTCACTTCTTCGCAACGCTCGATCGTGTGGCTGCCATCCATCAGCACTTCTGGTTCGATAATCGGCACCAGACCAGCCTCTTGACACAAGGCAGCATAACGCGCCATGGCGCTCGCATTGGCATCGATCGCCCCCAATGTGGGCAAATTAGGGCCGATGGTGATCACCGCCCGCCATTTGGTAAAGCGTGCGCCCAACTGATAATAGTCGGCCAACCGTTGGCGCAGATCGTCCAAGCCTTTGGTAATTTGTTCGTCGGGGAAACCGGCCAACAACTCCAAACCGGTGTCCGCCTTGATGCCGGGGATAATGCCTTGATCGGCTAGCACCTGCGGGAAGGGCTGGCCATCCTTGGTCTTCTGGCGCAAGGTCTCGTCATAGAAGATGACGCCACTGATATATTCGGCGGCGCCCTGGGTGGTGAAGAGCAATTCGCGATAGGAGCGCCGGTTCTCTTCGGTCGATTCTAATTTGATCGTATCAAAACGCTTCTTGATGGTGCTGGTGCTTTCATCGGCTGCTAGAATGCCTTTGCCGGGGGCAACGAGCGCTTGCGCGGTCGCCATCAATTCGGAAGTATGCATCTTTTTTCTCCTTAACCTGCTTATATGTAGAGCAACTATGGGCGATAGGCCAGATGATATGGCCTATTTAATCTAATAAATGCTGCGGTCTAGCTTCACAGCTTTTCACTGCACCCTATTTTACATCTATCCGGCGGATCAAGCACGTTGAAACAGCTGGACAAGTGTCTCGGCATCGCCAAAATTACCGGCTTTCGTGACGATCTGCCGCTTAATTCCGTGGGCGTCGATGCCTTCGAGCAGCGGGATGCCCGGCATCAATTCGCACAGAACAGTCAATTGGGTGATGCCGAGCAAGTGCAACAAATGGACAGCCGTGTCGCCACCCACGAGGATTAACGTCCCTGGTTGCACCTGCTCGATGAGCGCAGCCGCCATCTGGGTCAAATGAGCCACGAAATCCCGCGCAATTTCCCCTTCCAACAGAACCTGTTGTTCAGGGTAGGGGAGATGGTAGACCCAATGATTGGGTTGCGCCGCTTGCTCTATTTCAGGAACCCGATCATATTGCACTTCTATCACACGAACGTCATCCAGTTGGCGCAATCTGGCCAACTGCTGATGCGCCGTCGTGCTACCACTGCCGCTGACAGCAAAAATCGGTCTCCGCAACCGCACAGGCGCGGCATCCACTACCCCAGGCGACAACGCCAGCGTTGCTTGGGCGCGAGCCAGTGGCTCAATCAACCCGGCGCTGCCACAAAAGAATGCACTGGGCAAGGCCTGGTGGGCGGCCATTAACACCTGTAAGAGATCAGCCTCGTCCAGGGCATCTAACACCAAGAGCTGCGCCCCTTGCTGTTGGGCCTCTGTCAGCTTTGTCGCCAGATGATCGCAGCTAGTTCGTACATCGTCGAGCGAGATCGCCGCCACGGGACGAGCAGTTTGCTGAGCGAATAATGTCGGCAAATGGATCGTCTTTGCGGCGTGCGCATAGACCAAATAACCATCGACCAGACCCCGATTTTGCGCCGGAAAGGCCGGACAAACAACAGCGCAGGGTTGCGCGCCAGGGGGCGTTAAGACCGCCAACATGGCCTCCAATTCGGCCCCAATATTGCCACGTAAGGTGGAATCAATTTTCTTGTACCATTGCACAGGCTGTGCTGCGGCAAGTGTCGTCAGGACCTGGCGCACCTGAGCCGCCGCCGCTGTGGCCGAGAGATAGCGTGAATCGGTGCTAAGGGCCACGGCGCCAGCAGGGAAAGGACCAGGGGCGGCGGCAAGATAAACATACGCCGGGAGCCCTGCATGATGACAACGTGCAGCGCTATCGGCCGCACCAGTCAGATCATCAGCAAGAATGAGTAAGGTCATAGCCATCAGAATGGGTTAAACGGCGAGTAAGCATTGAGTAATCGTGGGCCTGATGAACTCGCAAGCTCACAAAAATTAAGGTAAAATTAATCCACGAAACAAGTGCAATTGACATTTACTGGAATTGCCTACGACAAAATCAATGCACCCGTCAATCCAGTTTAGGATCATGAATGAGGAGCATACCATATGTCAAAATTAAATCAGCGATGGGTGACGATTGGGCGCTTATTTGTGGGCATTTTTTTGCTCATGGGTGCGCTCTGGCTAGGGAAGTTTGCAGGCGTTCCAGTGGCCACAGTTCAAGCAGCCGACACAGACTTGGTGGTATACGGCGATGCCTTGGCGAGCAATTGGCAGGATTGGTCGTGGAGCAGCAGTGTAAATTTTAACAATACGACGCCTCATCATGCTGGGGCAACAGCCGTTGCGGTCACTCTTCAGGCCTGGGCGGGCTTATCGCTGCGGGCGCCAAGCCCGCTCAATGCCAGCAGCTACAATGCGATCACCTTTTGGGTGCATGGTGGTGCGTCTGGCGCCCGCCAGTTGCAACTTTATCTGCAACAGACGGACAGCGGCAGCGAAGGCACGCATGTGAATGTCGATGCCCCTGCAGGCGTCTGGACCCAATACACGCTGAGCATGAGTGCCCTGGGCAATCCCAGCACCATCGCACGCATTAATCTTCAGGATCGCAGCGGCGCGGCCCAGCCGACCTTTTACGTGGACGATATCACACTGATCGGTGTGCCACCACCAACCGGCGTCAGCGGTACGATTCACATCAATACCACCGGTGCGGCGACTACCGTCGATCCCCGCCTATTCGGCACAAATCTGCCAACCTGGCTGGGTCAAACGAATCTCGAAAATGCGACCTTCCGGGCCCGCACGGCCGCTTCGGGCCTGAGCATCATCCGGCTACCCGGTGGCAGTTATAGCAACAGCTATGGTTGGCTCAGTTGCGAGCAGCGCGCCAACCAGACAAATGCCCTGGCCTGTGGCAGCGGTTGGGAGAGTTGGGCTGCTCGCCCCACCGACTTTCTCAATTTTCTCAAGGCTACTGGCAAACAGGGCATGTGGGTGGTCAGCCCGAACAGCACGCCGCAAGAAGCCGCCGCCGTTGTTGCGTTCTTCAATGCCCAGACCACAGATACGACAGCGATTGGGGTAGACAGTCGCGGTTTTAACTGGCAAACCGCTGGCACATGGGCCCAATTGCGCGCCAGTCATGGCAATGCGGCTCCGTTCGGCATCAAATTGTGGGCCTTTGGCAACGAAGTCTATGGCAGCAAACCGTCCAGCGGCGGTGCGCTCTGTCAATCCTGGGGGTGGGAAGAGTTGTGGACCTGTGATGGCACGGAATATGTCAACGGGGTGAATGGACACGCTGGTTACACGGCGTTTCGCAACGCCATGCGCGCCGTTGATTCAACCATCCAATTCGGGGCGGTTGGGCTATACCCATCGAATGACTATAACAATTGGGGCAACAAGGTGCTAACCGCGGCTGGGACAACGATGGATTACTATGATATCCATCCCTACGCCTACACCAATCTACCAGCGACCTTTGCCGAGGCATTGGCGCAACCAGAGACAGTCTGGCCGGCCATTCGGGCTGATTTAAACAGTGCATTTACGGCCAACGCCGGCGGTCGGCAGATTCCAGTCGGCGCGACCGAGTATAATATCGTTGCCGTCCAAGAGAATGACAGCGGTCAATGGATGACGCGAGCCGCCAATGGCTTGTTCATTGCCGACACGATTGGTCAAATGATCAAACATGGCTTTGTGATGGGCAACCAGTGGGATCTGGCCAATGGCCGCGCCGGCAACGGCACGGAATATGGCTTAATGCATGTGGACAATAACTGGTATCGCAGCCCGCAGTATTATGTCTATCCCCTCTGGTCACGGTTTGGCAGCCAAATGTTACCGGTCACAAATTCCTTAAATCCCGCCACGCAATTAAGCGTCTATGGGGGGCGCATTGATGCAACGACCATTTCGCTGATTGCCATCAACAAAACCAGCGCGTCTATCACCGGCACGATTAGCATAGATGGCGCAGGCGGAACGCTGAATGTGAGTGGTGGCAGCGCCGACGTGGTGAAAGCAGTAACTTTGAGCGATCAGGCCGTCACCTACAATAATGTGAGCAATCCAGCCGACAATTTGAGCAATGCACCATCGCTGCCATTGGGCAGTACAGGCAATACTGTGGCCTATGTTTTTGCGCCTAACTCGATTACGTTGCTCCGCTTGCAAACGGCGGCAGTCATACCACCCACCGCTACCGCGACGAAGACACCCGCACCGCCAACAGCCACCGCCACCAAGACGCCCATACCCCCCACGAATACACCGACCAAGACACCTGTGCCACCCACAGCCACCGCCACCAAGACGCCCGTGCCGCCCACGAATACACCCACAGCCACCGCCACGCCTGTGAGCGGCTGCCTGATCAGCATCAACAACGGTGCGGTCTTTACCAAACAACGCACGGTCAGTGTGCTATCAAACTTGGCGGGCGCTACACAAATGCAACCGAGCAACGATGGTGGCTTTGCCAATGCCAGTTGGCAAACCTACCAGTCTAATCTTGCTTGGACATTGAGTGATACCGGACAACGCGTGGCAACGTTGGTAGTCTACGCGCGCTTTCGCACGGCGAATGGCGCGTTGCTCTGTAACGGTGCGCCCGTTACAGATGATATTATCCTTGATACCCAGGCGCCGGTAGTCACAGCGGCCAAGCGCAGTGGTACACAACTACAGATAATAGCCGAAGATCAGCCGGGTGGGAGTGGTGTTGCAGAGATGGAGGTAAGTACACAAGAAGACTTTGCCGATGTCACTTGGGCACCCTGGCAAGAATTCGTGGAAATAGCAGCAACGAGCGATCCGTTACATATACGTGTACGCGACGGCGCTGGCAATGAATCGGCGACTGTCAGCCCCGCGATTGTATTGTTAACGCCACTTTATTTGCCTTTTGTGGCTCGGTAACGTTCGTACTCGTCAGTTTAAATTTCTGGCCAGGGTGGATAGTTTGCCGCATAAATTATCTACCCTGGCTACGCTGCAGCAATCAGAAACCCCAGTTTTACCCTTGCAAAGTTAAGCGAGTTGTTCCTTCATTTTCAGATGTGATCAAGAGCGAACCATTGTCAAGCTCAACCTGTGATGGCATGCTAATCACATGTGTAAATGAGCGCTCCGATTGACCGCCAAGCGAGATCGTGATATCTTTTTCGTGATCTTTCAAGTCAGCACTAATGCCAACAAAGGGCAGATGATCTGCTAGGCGTTGGCTATCATCTCCCCCACTTTGCACCTCAATGGTCGCGCTTTTGCCACTCTGTTCTTTGCTAAACTGATTAAAAAAGCTTAACCATTCACTAACGGGCACTTGCTGTGTCGCCATAGAATCTCTCCTTTTATCTACTAGTTGGACGAAAGCAAAACCTGGGTGCATAGCTTTTGGATGATCCGAACGCTACGCCAGATGAATTCGTATCACACCATCATACGCCAAGCCCAGCTAGGATGCCATGTACCCAGATGCAGGAGAGGGTTCAGTAATAAGATACAAAAGTTATTGTTTGGCCAGCACCATCTTTACGGCAACGTCAATCGCCGCCAACATACTTTCTTCGCGCGCTCGGCCAGTACCGGCAATATCAAAGGCCGTCCCATGATCAACGGATGTGCGGATGATCGGTAAGCCGATGCTCACATTGACACCACTATCAAAGGCTAATAATTTCATAGGAATATGGCCTTGGTCATGATACATAGCGACGACAATATCGAACTCACCTTTGACCGCGCGCAAAAAGACCGTATCGCCAGGCAACGGGTCTGAGACATTAAAACCGCGTGCCCGCGCACTTTGCACCGCTGGCATCACTTCGCGCGCCTCTTGATCGCCAAAGAGCCCCCCTTCACTAGCGTGCGGATTAAGGCCCGCGATGGCAATCCGTGGTTCGGCAATTCCCAAAGCCACACACGAGTGATAGGCGAGATCGATCACCTCCTCGACCCGTTTTTTCGTCACCCGCTGGATCGCTTCTTGCAGCGCAACATGCGTGCTTACATGTACGACGCGCAACTTCGGCCCAGTCAACAACATACTGACCTTGGTGGCGCCAGTGCGCTCGGTCAGCAACTCGGTATGGCCGGCAAAGTGAAATCCGGCCAGATTCATCGCCTCTTTGTTGAGTGGCGCAGTCACGACAGCGTCCGTTTCGCCGTTCGTCGTCAGATCACAGGCGCAAAAGACATATTCCACCGCGGCACGCCCCGCCGCCGCACTCACCTTGCCCGGTGCAACTTCGGCAGGGTCGGCATTGTTGAGATCAAGCAAAGTGATTATATTCGGAGTATATTGACCCAGCGCGGGTGACGTCACTACGTCAAAGCGCAAAGCCGGGTTACCCACCCAGGGCAAAGCGCGCGCCAAAACACGTCGATCACCGATCACAAGCGGACGGCATTGTTCATATACTTCGGCATGGGTCAATGCTTTTAAGATCACTTCGGGGCCAACGCCAGCGGGATCACCGAGGGTAATGGCTAAGAGCGGTCGATTCATAGTGGGGCTCCTGATTCTTGCATCACATAGCACAAATTTTTCAAGATTATATCAGGCGGTGCAAAGGATGACAAAGGGGTTATTGGTTGACAGCAAGCAGTTTGCAGCGCCATTAATCCAGTCGTATCCAGTAGTGGCGCACAAAATGGGTGGTGTAGAAGGAACCGCAACGCAAGTCATGATGAACAGAGTGGTGACCGCTATCACCAGTGACCATAAGTAAATTGGGTAGCTGAATTCTAGAACGGGTAATTTTATTCCCTGTTATTATTTCAACAAAAAAATCATCATATTTTAACAAAATATCATCAATATCACGCAAATATTATTGAAATATCCGCTAAATTGCGGATAGAAGTGACCCTCTACTATGCCTATAATAGTGGGTAATTAAAACTATTCAGGAATAGATGGCATAGTAGAGGGAAACATGACACGTAGGAATTTATTTTTCATTTTTTTTGCATCGGCTTTGCTCCTAGCACTCATTTTAAGTTTTAGCACGCCCGATGAGATCCAAGCACAAGCTAGCGTAGGGCCCGCCTCAGCGGATCTAAAGATTAGCAAAACAGGTGCGCCCAACCCAGTCGTGGCTGGCCAACCGTTAACGTATACAATTGTGGTGGCCAACCTAGGGCCAGGGACTGCGACGAATGTGGTGGTTAAGGACACATTACCAAGCGGGGTCCACTTCAATGGCATATCGCAGATTAATATTTTGAACGGCACAGGCCCAGCGATCGTGGTGGCGAGCAGTGCGTTAACCGGCACGGTGGCCACGCTCAATGTGGGCGGTGTGATCACGATTACTGGACGCACCTTGGTCAGTGCCGGAGCGACCGGCGTCTCGTTGCTCAACACAGCTAGCGTCACCACAACTAACGATCTGTTGCCCGGCAACAATACCACCAGCGTCACCACCAGTTTGCTCACCGCCACCCCAACCAACACCCCAACCCCCATTCCGACA
Organism: Chloroflexota bacterium; assembly: GCA_026389895.1. Lineage (GTDB taxonomy): Bacteria > Chloroflexota > Anaerolineae > Caldilineales > Caldilineaceae > JAPLGZ01. Next base: position 14,025 of record JAPLGZ010000239.1, read on the forward strand.
GCGGTAGACTTAGGCATCAGCAAGAGCAGCGCGCCGAATCCCGTGGCGGCTGGTCAGGCGTTAACCTATACATTGGTGGTCGTCAATGCCGGACCCAGCTCAGCCCAGAATGTCGTCGTTAAGGACACCTTGCCCAGTGGCGTCAACTTCAATGGTATATCGCAGATCAGTGTACTCAATGGCACAGGTTCAGCCCTCCTGCTATCAAGCACCATGTTAACAGGCACGGTGGCCACGCTCAACGTGGGCGGTGTGATCACGATTACCGGGCACACCCTGGTCAGTGCCGGCGCGACCGGTGCCTCGCTGCTCAACACGGCCAGCGTCACCACCCGACGAAGACACCGAGCGCCACGGCAACACTCACACCAGTGAACACACCCACGCCCACAGCGACCATGACCGCGACGAGTACAGCAACCGCAACGAAGACACCGAGTGCCACAGCAACACTCACACCAGTGAACACACCAACTGCCGCAGCGACAAGTACGGCGACGAGTACAGCAACCGCAACGAAGACACCGAGCGCCACAGCAACACTCACGCCAGTGAACACACCCACGACCGCAGCGACCACTACCGCGACGAGTACCGCGACCGCGACGAAGACACCGAGTGCCACAGCAACACTCACACCAGTGAATACACCCACGACCGCAGCAACCATGACCGCAACGAGTACAGCAACCGCAACGAAGACACCGTCACCTACCGCAACCTCGACAGCAGTGGATTTAAGCATCAGCAAGAGCAGCGCGCCGAATCCCGTGGCGGCTGGTCAGGCGTTAACCTATACATTGGTGGTCGTCAATGCCGGACCCAGCTCAGCCCAGAATGTCGTCGTTAAGGACACCTTG
>JAPLGZ010000106.1 GCA_026389895.1 Chloroflexota bacterium
AACTCACCCAATAACCTTTCGGTTTCGCGGTATCCCAGTTATGCAAAACCTCCACCTGGTTGTAAACGAAATATTGCCAGGCATAATTGCCAAAGAGCGCCATTAACACCACCGCAGTAGCACTGCCCAACCATCGGGCAGGCCGTTCCCCCATACGCCGTTGCAAGGCAAAAAAGCCCCGCCCCACTACGGCGGCGGCAATCAAAGCCCAAGGCAGTAAGAAGACATAGATATGCGTGCGCGGCTTGGCAGTGGCGAAGAGACCAACGAGCAAGGGCACGCCAAACCAAAGCCAGAGCATCCGCTCTTCGGGGCGCAACTTGGGCAGCAGCCAGACGAAGACCAACGCGCCGAGAAAGATCAGAAAGGCCCAGTCAGTCTGACCAAAGATCGTGAGCCAATCAGGTTGGCACATGGTCACGCCCAGCAAGAAAACGAGTAAGGCCGGCGCCAGGAAACGCCAATGCGGTCCTAAATTTTTCCGGTATGCTTGCGTCAGGGCAATTAGCGTCAAGCCGATCAACAGGACGACATAATACGTAGTACTGTAAACGGTCGTGCGCAGGAAAAAATCGGCTAAATTGTTGTAAGGGAGACCGCCGCCACTGATCCGGCGATCGGCCAGATATTCATAGGTAGCCTTAAAATGCGGATGCAGCACAAAGGGCACATAAAAAGTAGCGGTCAGCACACCACCCACCAGCAACGCAACGAGGGTGGCGCGTGCCAAATTCGGCCATTTCACCGTGCCTTGGCGGAAGAGCAGGACCAGGAGGTAGGCCAACGGAATAAACGGCCAGACACCTTCGTAATGGGAGAGCAGGCCTGTGGCGAGAAAGAGCGCGGCCAATGCCATATAGGCGGAGAGCGCCTTTGGCTGGCGTAAAAGCCGATAAAAGACGACGACCGCCAGCACAGAAGTCAAGAAGATGATGCTCTGGTATTGGACAATATGGGCAAAGCCAATAAAGTAGCCATCCAGCGCCAAGAACATGGCGGCCGTCCAGCCCACCAATGGCCCAAACAGACGCCAGCCCAACAGCCATAAAGCAAACAGACCCGCCAGATTGGCCAGCGCAAACGGCAGGCGTGCGGTGGTTTCATTCAAATGGCCGGTCAGCGAATAGACAATCGTGGGCAGGAGAATTTCTGTCGGCCCCTTTTTGTGGATCATCAGGATGCCATCTTGGCCCTGGATCACAGCGGCAGCGCGCAAGGCAGCCCGTGCTTCATCACCCTGGAACTCCGCATAGCCCAAGTTTGCCAGCCGCAAAAAACCACCGACGAGCAGCAAGATCAACAGGCCGACAATGAGCCACCGGCGGAAGGTGGCTGGCGCGGGCTCATAACTAGCCGCGCCGTAGATCGGCAGTACTTGCTGCTCTACCCCTGGTCCAGCGACTGGGGCAAAATTCACAGCGGAGGACCGGCCCATTCTAAACCAGGCCAATGCCAACAAAATGACCAGCATCAGGTCAAACGCGAGATAAGTCTGCCACGCAGCAACGGGGCCTGGCATATAACTGATGCCCAGCATGCCAAAGACCATAAAGCCATAACCTGCACCAATCGAGTAGAGCAGACGCTCACCCAGGCCAGGCGGGGCTTCACTCTGGCCGACAAGCAGTTCCACCAGCAGCACGCCCGGCAATAGACCGGTCAAGACAATCGCCGCCACCGCTTGCATAATCAAGGGCAAGGGCAACCACAGAACAAGATGCGCAACCACGGCGGTTATCAGAATTGAGAGAAGAGTTTTCAAATTCATTGATTATTCATGAGAAAAGAAATAGCAGACCCCACCCTAACCCTCCCCTGGTAAGGGAGGGGACGGATCGGGGAAGGCCGAATCAGAGCGTTCTGTCTACCAATCGATTCCCACTCTTGCCAGGCGTCGACGTGAACTCCGCCGAACGGGGCACGCGCCTTTAGGGCGCGGGTGGGGTCGTCCCGATCTGCAGATCCGTCACGTGGGCTTGATTGTCCACTGTTGTGCCCGCTTCGTCCACCACGGGCAATCGCTCCTGGGTCTGCTCAAAATACAGACCAGTATAGAGCGGATAGACCCCTTCCGGTGCATCATCCGCCACGGGAATATCATAGATATCGGTGATCAACTTGCCTGGTGACCAGGTCGTCGTTGGCTCGCGATCGCAGACTGAATAACCATCTTTCTGCGCCACCATCGTGCCATTGCCATAAAAAGATTGGTTGAAGACCTTGTAATCTTTATCCATCACCTGCTGCGCCCGCCAGTAGAGCGTCAACCGAAATGTGTCACCGGGCTTGAGCGGTGTTGGCGCGGTAATGTCATATCCTTCTAGCCAAAGCTTATGATCAAAATTGATATGCAACGGGTGGCCGATTTTGTCCTCGATTACCGGATATTCCAATGGCAGTTCAGGCCGAGCCAGCGCGGCAAAGGCGGCGGTATAATCAGCCAATCGAAAGGTCTGTAATGGCATCTTTTGCTCGGTGCGTTTGTAGATCAACAAGCGCGAGGCGTTCTGCACTTCTACGACCCCCCACTGGCGAAAACCTTGGGCTTTGACCCGATCCGCGATCTGTTGGCTGTCCTCGGCCCACGGTTCTAATGTGTTAATCGCAAAATACCAATCAGCCGTGGCCGCGCAGCGATGTTGGCCGCGGGTGTACCAATCTGGGATCCAAACGTAGCGCTGATTGGTTTCATAATCGCCCTGCAACACACCCTGCGCATAGAGCGCCCCGATCACTTTCCAGCCATTCGCCAGCGGAAAGCCATACAACGAATCAACCTGCTTGGCGTCATAGGGCGTCCAGTAGCCTGCCGGACGATTGGTCTCCCAAGTCCGCAATACCTCAACTCGGTCGTAGACAAAATACCAATAAGCGTAGATGCCAAAGACGAGTGCAACCGCCACAGCAGCAAAACCACCAACCGTGTTGGCTGTCAACTGGCTAGTTTGGCGGCGTAACCAGTGCCAGCCTTGCTCGAGCAGATCCCCCACCAGCAACGCCCACGGCACAAAAAAGATATAAACATGCGTGCGCGGCGTTGCAGTAAAGAAAAAGGCGAGTAACATGGCCGCCCCAAACCAGAGCCATAAGAGGCGGGCTTCCATTTTAAGCCGTGGTGCCAACCAAGCCAGCAACATCGCCAGCGCAAAGGGTACAATGATCAGGTCAGTTACGCCAATTTTCAGCCACTCAGCGCGCCAGAATGTTGTGCCTATTAAGAGCGCCGCCAGTAATCCCAACACGCCGCCCACCGTACGATTCCAACCTCGCCGATAAGCAACGATCAGCGCCAGCGTCACCAGACCAATCATCAGCAGCTCGGCGTAAATCGAATTATAAACAATGCTGCGCTGAAAGAAGTCAGCCAAACTGTTATGAAAAACGGGCGAGCCAACTTCATCTGCCGTGCCGTCACTGTCAAAACGCCCACTGAAATAGCTGGTGGTGGCGGCAAAATGGGGGTGGAGGATAAATGGCACGTAGAAGCTCGCCAACAGCGCTGTGCCGACAAGCAGCCCTGGCAGCAAAGCAAGCCCCACTGTCACCCAGCGCGGGCGTTGTTGCCAGATAAAGGCCACAAACAAAAAAGCCACCGGGATCGCGACAATCGCAGCGTCGTAGTGTGCCAACAGGCCAGTGGCGAGCAAAATGGCGGCCAGCGTAAAATAATGGGCCAGGGCTTTGGGTTGGCGGACTAGACGATAGAGGATCAACACAACCAACACGGACGTTAGCAGTACGATGCTTTGGTATTGGACAAAACGCGCGAACGCGATCAGATAGCCGTCAAAGGCCAACAAAAAGGCCGCCACCCACCCCGCCAACGGACCGACCAAACGCCAGCCGAGCAGAAAGACGGCAAAGAGCGCGGCCAGGTTAGCGATAGCAAAAGGCAAGCGGGCGCTCGTTTCATCCAGATGGCCGGTCAACGAGAAGATCATGGCCGGCACAAGAATCTCGGCGGGCCCCTTTTTGTGCAAAAAGAGCACATCTTCATACCCTTGAATCACACCCGCGGCCCGCAACACCGCGCGCGACTCATCACCATGAAATTCGGCATAGCCCAGGTTGGCAAAGCGGAAGAAACCGCCAAGGAGTAATAAAGTAACGAGACCAATAATTAACCAGCTTGAAAGCGTGGCGTGCGGCGTGCGGGGTGCGGAATCCTCATTCTCAGGCCCGGCGTCTAACAGTTGCTTCCCACGCCACCACACAAAAGCCAATAAAATTAGCAACACCAAATCGAAGGTCAGATACGTCTGCCAGCGCGCGACTGGGCCAGGCAGATAGCTGATCCCCAGCATCACAACGACGATCACGCCATAGCCAGTGGCGATGGCTTAGAGCAGGCGTTCACCAAACGCTGGTGGGGCTTCACTTTGGCCCACCAGCAAGCCTACCAGCAACCAACCCGGCAACAGACCAGTTAATATCAAAGCCGCGCTGGTCTGCACCACCAGTGGTAAGGGCAAGAACAAGACCCCATGGGGTATGGCCGCCAACAAGAGGAGAGCGAACAATTCAAGAAAATTTGCACGTTTCATGCGTTATTTTGCGCCAATCGACAAATCGAGCACATGCGCCTGTTGATCAACCGGCTTGCCCCTCGCGTCAAGCACCGGCAAGCGCGCCTGGGTCTCCTCCAGATAGAGCCCCGTATAAAGCGGATAGAGACCCGCAGGCGCATCTACGGCGACGGGAATGTCATAGATATCGGTGATCAATTCGCCGGGATACCAGGTCGAAGTCAACTGGCGATCACAGACGGGATAACTATCCTTCTGCGCCACCATCGTGCCATTGCCATAGAAAGATTGGTTAAAGACCTTGTAAGATTGATCGAGTGGCCGTTGCGCCCGCCAATACAAGGTGAGACGAAAGGTGTCACCCGGTTTGAGCGGTTCGGGAGTCGCCAGATCATACCCTTCCAGCCAAATTTTCTGGTCGAAGTTAATGTGCAGCGGATGGCCGATTTTGTCCTCAATGACTGGATAGCGGATCGGGATATCAGTCCACGGGCGCGCATCAAAGGCGGCCGTATAATCCTCCAGCCGTAACGTCTGCTGCTTAATTTTTTCGCTGGTGCGTTGGTAGATGACCAACTTGGATGCCCCATTGACTTTGACCGAGCCCCATTTTTTATAACCATCTTCTAACAGGGCATCTTTGATCTGTTCGCTGCTAATCGACCACGGTTCTAAATTATCAATTGCAAAATACCAATTTGCGGTCGAGGCGCAGCGCGTTTGGCCACGCACATACCAAGCGGGGATCAGATCGTCACGCTGATTCGTCTCATAGTCGCCCTGAATTTTGCCCTGCGCATAGAGCATACCAATCGCCTTCCAACCATTCGCCAACGGAAAACCATAGACACGGTCGATTTGCGTGGCATCAAAATTCGCGGGCGTCCAATAGCCAGCGGGCCGGTTCGTTGCCCAGGTGCGCAATACTTCCACCTTATGTTCGATAAAATATTGATAGGCGTAGAGACCGAAAACGACGCTTACGGCCACACCCGCCAAGCTTCCTGCCCAAACAGCCAGAGATTGCCCCGTGCGCCGCCGTAGTTCATGCCAACCCTGCGCCACCAACGCGCCCACCAATAAAGCCCACGGCGCAAAAAAGAGATAGACATGCGTGCCAGGAAAGGCCGTAAAAAAGAGCGCCAGCACCATCGGGACGCCAAACCAGAGCCACAACAGCCGCGTTTCCATTTTGAGCCGCGGGGCACACCAGACAAACATCAGCGCCAGCGCAAAAGGGACAAACGTCAAATCTGTGGCGACAACTTTTAATTCACCACCACGCCAACTGAGGATTGCCAGCCCAGCCACCAACAACAGCGTCAACGCAGCGCCCACGGTGCGAGGCCACCCCCGCCAATAAGCAAAGGCTAGGGCGACCAGCGCCAAGCCGATCAGCAGTATAACAGCATAGGTTGAATTATAGACGATGCTGCGTTGCCAAAAATCAACGAGGTTATTGTACGGAAAATGCCGATCAGCGCTGCCAATTCGTTGGTCAATTAGATACCGATAGGTTGCTTGAAAGTGGGGGGCCAGCACAAATGGCATGTAAAAAACCGCCAGCAAGCCACCACCCACCAGCGCGGCCGAGAGTGTCGCCCGTACAAGCGTAGCCCAACGAACACGGTGCTGCCAGCCCAGCGCGCCCACCAGAAAAGCCACCGGAACGACTGTCAACGCGGCATCATAATGGGCGAGCAAGCCGGTCGCCCACAAGATGGCGGCCAGGATAGCATAGCGGCGGAGCGCCTTGGGTTGTTGTACGAGCCGGTAGCCGATCAGGACGATCAAGATCGCCGTGAGAAAGACCACACTTTGGTATTGGACAAAACGCGCAAACCCAATCAGGTAGCCATCAAAGGCCAACAAAAAAGCCGCGATCCAACCCGCCAATGGATTGAACAGACGCCAGCCCAACAGAAAAACGGCCAACAAACCGGTCAAACTGGCGATGGCAAAGGGCAACCGAGCGCTTGCTTCGTCGAGATGCCCGGTCAGCGAATCGATCACGGCGGGCAACAGAATTTCTACAGGGCCTTTACGATGGATAAAGAGTACATCTTCATGGCCTTGCAACACCGCTGCCGCCCGCAACACCGTGCGCGCCTCATCGGTGAGAAATTCGGCATAGCCCAAATTGGTAAAGCGGAAGAAACCACCGACGAGTACCAAAACAAGTACTCCCGCGAGCAGCCAGCGGCGGCTTAGTGGTGTGGAATGCGAAATGCGGAGTGCGGAGGGTTGGCCCATCCGCCCTGCTCGCTGTCGCCAGACTAGGCCAGCCAGGATCACCAGCAGCGCATCAAAAACGAGTGCGGTTTGCCAAGCGGCCACCGGACCGGGCCAATAGCTGATGCCCAACATGCCGAGGACCATGACCCCATAGCCCACGCCGATCGCATAGAGCAACTGT
>JAPLGZ010000562.1 GCA_026389895.1 Chloroflexota bacterium
CTATGGCGAATTAAAGTTACGCATGATGTACGACGATCTGGATGCCCTGCGCCTCTATCGCTATTGTGGCGAAAAGGGCTTGCCGGTTACGGTCCACATTGATTACGAATTTGACACAGGTCGCAAATATCCGCGCCCGAACTGGTGGTACGGCGGCGGGATTGATCCATTTGAGCGCGCCGTACGCGCCTGCCCTGCCACGATCTTTGTCGGCCATGCCCCCGGTTTCTGGGCCCACCTCTCCGGCGACGATCAATTTAACAAAGTACCCTATCCGAAAGGTCCCGTCTTGCCCGGCGGCCAGGTGGTGACGATGTTCCGCACCTATCCCAATCTCTACGCCGATCTATCTGCCGGTTCAGCTTTAACCGCCCTCGGGCGCGATGTGGAATTCACCAAAGATTTTATGCTTGAGTTCCAGGATCGGCTACTCTATGGGCGTGACTACTTCGACAATCGAATGCAAGATTTTATCAATTCATTAAATCTACCCGAAACCGTGCTGCAAAAAATTTATGCAGACAACGCGCTCAAGTTGGTGGCAGACGCGTAAAACGGGAGACACGGAAACAAGGAAACAGGGAGACAAAGTTTTTCCCTCTCCCTGTCTCCCCTTCTCTTACCTACTTCCTACTTTTAAAGGAAATAATCATGATCGCGATCAAACATCCATTCATACAATACGGCGGTTCTAAATCACTATGAAACTAGCCTTTGTTGGTTTTCGGCATGGCCATATGTACGCCATGCATCAGCACGTTCAGGAAAGGGCGGGGATCGAAGTGGTGGCCGCCTGTGAGGAAGATGCCGCCACCCGCCAAATCCTGGCGGCGCGCGGCGATATCCAGATCACCCATGAGAACCTGGATGTTATGCTCGCCGAAGTTGAGTGCGAGGCGGTGGCGGTGGGCGATTATTATGCGCGGCGCGGCGAATTAATCCTAAAGTTGCTGGCGCAGGGCAAGCATGTATTGGTCGATAAGCCTGTCTGCACCAGCCTGGCTGAACTGGCCGCCATCGAGCAAAAGGTTCAGGAGACTGGCCTTAAAGTGGGCTGCATGCTCGATATGCGTGATTCGCCCCAGGTGATCGGTTTGCGTAATTTGATCCGCAGCGGCTTGATCGGCGAGGTGCATGCGATTGCCTTTGGCGGGCAACATCCACTTTTGCTCGGTTCACGCCCAGCCTGGTATTTTGAACCCGGCAAGCATGGCGGCACGATCAACGATATTGCGATTCATGCCGTGGATGCACTGCCCTGGATCACAGGGCGCGCCTTTAGCCAGATTATGGCCGCCCGCACCTGGAATGCCTTTGCCACGGACTATCCACACTTTAACGATGCGGCCCAGATGATGCTGACCCTGGATAACGGTTGTGGCATCCTCGGTGATGTCTCCTATTTTATGCCCGACAGCCTGGGCTACGTCCTGCCGCTTTATTGGCGCATGACCTTTTGGGGCCGCAAGGGTGTTTTAGAAACTTCCACCACCAGCGATCAGATCATGGTCGCGCTAAATGGTGAACGTGCGCCACGGCAGGAGCCCCTTCCACCGGGCAATCCAGCCGGTTACCTGACCGCCTTTCTGCATGATATCGCCGGTGCGTCCGAAGGGGAAGAATTGACCACAGAGAGCATCCTACAGGCGGCCCGTACGGTGCTAAAGATTCAGCAGATGGCGGATCTCACCGCCGCTGGCAATCCACTCTAACCGCTCCAAACCTAACCCTCAACTTGTGAAGCCTGTAGGGGCATGCGGTCGGCGGCGCGTACAAGCTATTGTTGTGCCTTCATTAACCTTCGCCGTCGATTGCGTGCCCGTGTTTGTCAAGGGAAATTGCTCGCACACAAATTGCCCTCTTGACGCAATGCCGTATATGGTATACCATATACGGCATTGCATGCTTATTCTGATCCCGCTTACATCTTGAGCCCTATATGAGCTTAATCACGCTTTTCAGTCAGGCCGCCCCCGGTGCCTTGAAGTTAGACCGCAGTTCGCTGAAGAACCAGTCCACGGAACTGCTGCGCACGTATATTGTCAGTGGCCGCATTCCACCAGGCACCAAATTAGCCGAACGCGAATTGGCCGATCTCCTTGGGATCAGCCGGATGCCGGCCCGTGATGCGCTGATGGATCTAGAGCGCGAAGGGTTGGTGGTCAGCAAGCCGAATGGCCGCTATGTGATCGAAGTGAGCAAAGAAGATGTGCAGAACCTCTTACAGGTGCGGCTGGAATTGGAGAAATTGGCTGTCACCCTGGCGGCGCAACATACATGCCCAGCCTATCGAGCCGCACTCGAAACGAATTTACAGCAGATGCGCAAGGCGATCCAGCAAAATGACCGCAACGCCTACATAAAAAGTGATCTGGAAGCACACGAACTGATCTGGCAACAGGCCCACAATCCCTATCTGCTCAAAATGTTACATTCGATCATGGGCCCGATCTTCATGTTTATTGCCAGCCACACCGAATTCCAAACCAATTGGCACGAAACGCTGCAAATGCATGAAGCATTAGCCAGCGCTATCTCGGTGGGTGACGCAGCCCGCGCCGTCAAAAGTATTGAAGAACAACTAGAAAACTCCCGCCAGCTCTCGCTGCGCATCTTTGTATAAGCACCCAAGCTCAGCCATCATCGTTACTGCTTTTATTTCCTACCACCCTAGAACAAGGAGCAAGAGATGACATCTTCAAGTATGAGTAGACGTAACTTTTTGCGTTTGTCGGCAGGTGTAACCACCACAGCATTGGCCGCCGCCTGTGTTCCAGCGACCGCGCCGGCTGGCGGCACAGGCGGGGCTGCAGCCACAGCGCCCATCGAGCTTAGCTTTGACATGTACAATTTTGAGCCCTGGCTTAAAGCGCTGGACGAAATGTTCAAGATCTATATGAAAGATCATGCCGATGTCAAGGTAAAGCTCGAGAGTGCACCGGATACGGAATTCTGGTCACGCCAGGAAGCCCGCCTGGCGGCTGGCACCCCGCCGGACCTGAGCATTGGCGACCCCCAATATTTTGGCCGCTATGCACACAAAGGTTATTACCTGGATCTGGCCCCCTTCGTCGAAAAAGATAAGGTAGCCCTTGATCAGTGGTTTGAGAGCAACTTGAGTGACTGCCGTTATGACAAGAGCACCGGCATTGTTGGCCAAGGCGCGCTCTTTGGGATGCCAGCAACCTATGTCGGCACGGTGCTCTACTATAACAAGGACCTGTTCGACGCGGCCAAGCTACCCTATCCAGATGACACCTGGGATCGCAACAAGCTACTTGAAGCCGCACAGGCGCTGACAGTGGACAGCCAAGGCAACAATGCCAAGGCCGCCGGGTTTAACCCCGAGGATATCGCGCAATGGGGCATCACCATGATCAACCGTGATGGCATTTCAACCACGGTCTGGAACAATGGCGGCGAACTGATCAACAAAGAGCAGACGGAATGCAAGATGACGGAACCGGCCACCGTCGAGATGTTCGACTGGCTGGCTTCGCTGCTGAATACGCACCACGTTCACCCAACGCCCGCCCAATTGCAAGGTGTGCCCAACCCGTTCCAGGTGGCCAAGGTGGCAATGAGCATCGATGGCTCGTGGAATTTGGATTACTACAATGCCAACCTGAAATTCAAATGGGACATTGCGCCAATCGCCAAGGGTACAGTTGGATTGGATCGCATCACTTATGCGGGGACCAACACCGTCCATGCCTTTAAACAATCGGCCCATGTCGATGCCGCCTGGGCCTTGTTACAGTTCTTGGTCGGGCCAACCGGCATGCAATATTTTGCGAAGACCGGCACGCCTTGTTTAAAAGAGACGGCGAATTCAGATGTATATTTGGCGGGTGCGCCAGAACATCGCAAAGTGGTGGTCGATCTGGGCAAATATGCCCGCAACTACTATCCAGGGTTGAAGAGTGACCAATGGAAGCAGATTTACAATGCCGAAATTGAGGCCTTATGGCTGAATAAGGACACGGCCCAAGCGGTTATGCAGAAGATCTGTGACAAAATCACGCCGATCTTGCAGACACCCATCGATCAACTGTAAGAAAAGTGAGGCCATCGAATGAACTCGGCGCCGGCTACACAGAACGTGTTGAAGTACGCTAAGTTCCGATATCAACCCGTTTCAACGGGTTTTGTGTACCAGACGCCGAATTCATTCGGTGGCCTCGCGAAAGACAGGAGGGACAGGTCTTGAGCACTATCCAAGCAAATGCGAAAGCCGAGCGCGCACGGGCGGCTGGGCGCAGTCAGCCCGTGGGGTCGCGGTGGGAGCGGA
>JAPLGZ010000875.1 GCA_026389895.1 Chloroflexota bacterium
GAACTGGCGGTGCTTGTCCACAAGCAGACCTATGATATTTTGGTCAATGGCAAAGTCATGCAACCTGATATCCCCCTTCAGTATGTGGGCGGTGGGGTCGCGTTGACCACCTGGTTTTCCAGCGTCGCCTTTGATAATGTCTATGTCATCCCGGTGGTGCCGTCGTTTGCCGAGAGTGATAGTACGGCGGGGGCAGCCATGGTTACTAACACCCCAGAAATTTCATCCGCAATCTCTCCGGCCATTCCTGCGATGCCCGCTGGCGGGGTCGCTCGATCCAATTTCGGGAAAGTAACCGCCGACATGACGGAGACAAAGGTCCTATCGGCGGCGACAACGGCGTTGAATGGCTTTTTTAGCGAAAAATTTCCAGACAAAGCCGACCAAACGCGCTGGATCACATCAAGCGGGGAATGGCGTTTTGAGGCTGGGGCCTTGGTGCAACAGAAACCTGACGGTTATGACCACAACATACTCACGGTTGGCCAGTTCTCGAAATTTACGTTGCGCACCACTTTCCGTCATCGGCAAGGCAGTGGCGGTGGTGTCATTTTTAATTTGCCGGATCCCACGACAAAAAGCAATAGTCACCTGGTACGCTACTTTGAAGATGATGGTTTGGTTTGGGGATATTTTGATGCTAAAGGTGTTTTCGTCGGCCAGGGCCACAGCCCCGTCGCTGCGCCCGGTGATCAACCCCACACCTTGCAAGTTTCTGTTGATGGGGCCACCTATCTGGTGATGCTTGACAATCAGTTGGTGGCTAAAAATATCCCTTTGCTGAGCAAGCAAGGTCATATTGGCCTGACGGCCTCTCAGAGTATCGTGGCCTTTGAATCTGTTGATGTGACTGCCCTTGCGCCCGTTCAGAAATGAGCCACCCATGACTACCTTAGAAAATGTTTTTACCCCACCCACCGCAGATAGCCAAGAATCCACTCAAATTGCCCCTGCCCAAGCCATCCCTGCTGTGCGGACAGAAGAGCAAGTGGTTTATGTGAAGGTAGTTCGGGCCTTTGCCATGCTGGTGATTGTCACCTTTCATGTCACGTTTCCACTGATCTATCTGTACAACAGCATCAGTTATGGTGACTGGTGGATTGCCAACAACTTTTACATCTGGGGCAAGATCGGCTCGCCACTCTTTACGATGGTCAGCGGTATGCTGTTATTGAACCCAAGCAAGGATCAACCAATTCTCGTTTTCTTTAAAAAACGTTTTACCAAAGTTCTGTTTCCTTTTGTGGCTTGGTCGGTGATCTATCTGCTCTGGCGAATTTTTATCCGAGGTGATGCCTTTACCCTCAAGCAAGCGCTCCTCTTATTGGTGGAAGGGCCGGTTTATTATCATCTCTGGTTTATCCAAATGATCCTGGGCTTATATCTGGCTACGCCGATTCTGCGCATCTATATTCGCCATGCCAAACGAGAAAATTTAACCTACTTTCTGCTCGTCTGGTTGGTGACGGATTCGTTGCTGCCCGTTATCAAACGTTTCTTGGGTGTCACAATTGGCATTGATGTGGTGGTGACGACCGGCTATGTCGGTTTTTTTGTCATGGGTTATTATCTGCGCAACATCACCCTGACGCGCCGCCAACTGATTCCGGTCTTGTTGACCATTGTAACAATGCTGGGTGTCTACTTTGTCCATGTGGTGATCATTGAAGAGCTGGCCGGTGGCCGACTGGGCTTTACGTTGAACGCGGCTTCCTTCTACCCGTTACTGAGCATCCCAACCATTTCTGTATTGGCGATGGCGCTCTCTGTGGGGGCAACCATGCTCTTACGGCGGATCCCTTTCGTGCGCAATATTGTGCCTTAGATGTGGGTGATTCTAATCAACCGCCCATCCCAATTGGATGGTATGAGCTCGGCTTTTTGTTTACAGATAAATGTCTGGCGCTCAAGTGCTAGCTGAGGACTACCGCATGGCAACATTACGAACAACGTCGAACCCTTCGAACCAAAGAAGACCATTTCAGTGGCGTTGGTTACTCATCGCTGGCCTGTGCTTACCGCTACTGCTGATTGGTGGTGGGTTGGCGTTCCGCCTATTACAGCCCATAGCCCCCGCCCAGATTGCGTCCGGGCAAATCCTGGCCTGGGAGATTGCACGGGCTACCGGCCATGCAACCGGTGTCCAACTGGCCTCCGGCGCTTACTTGCCGGGTGACACCCTTTTGCTCTACAGTCGAATTGATCTGACCGATCGGGCCCGTGTGCGCGCCTGGGCACAGACCCAGCTTGAACCGTTTGCTGAACGCTTTGCACTGTTGCCCCAGAATGAAACGTTTACGTGGGTGATCGACTTTGGCCCTGCCCCTGTCGAACAAGAAGTGATTATGGCGCCACTAAAGCGCGCCGCCGATCCCTCGTTCTATCGCTATATCAGTGCTGCGCCCGAATTATTTTTGGCGTCAAGTGTGCCGTTGATCGCCGCATCGACAGCGCCGACGGAAGCAATCCCAGCGGGCAAAAGTTTGGCCACCCCCCAATCGACCATTCATTCGGCGCCGACGCCACTGCCAGCGCAAGCTACCATGCTGGGTGACCTGCCATTGACTACCACTGTCGACATTAACAAAGACTGGCTATCACTTTCTGGCGATTGGGTTGCCAACGGCGGCATCTATAGCCAGCGTAAAAAACAGGGATTTGACTTTATCAGCATGCTCACGCTTGAGTCTCAGATGCATTACAGCCTGAACGCGCGGCTGCGGCTGGTCGAAGGTGAAATGGGCGGTGGCTTTATCTATAACGCACCCAGTCAGACTGACCGCGCGGGCGCCCAGGTGATCGATATGGATAAGCAAGGCGGCTTTCTGCGCTGGGGCCGCTATGATGCGAAAGGCCAGTATATCTATGAAGGCGGCATGCCACTCGCGCAGCCGCTCAACGACGGCCAGTGGCACACGCTTCATCTGATCACCCATGCGGGCGCCAGCCTTTTGATGCTGGACGGGCGCCCAGTCGCTAAACTTACCAATACCAGCACCAGTGGCTATTTTGGCTTGATTACCTCCAATGCTGCCGTTGACTTCGATAGCATAACCGTCAGCGTGCTGCCACCTGTAGAGGCGGCCCTCCTTCCAATGCCTGCTGTCACTTTCACCGGCACGGCGAGCAGCGCGCTGACCAATACCGTGACTGCGCCAACGAACTTCAATGATGATTTTGCCGATGGGAATGCCGCTGGTTGGCGGGTGCTTAATGGCACCTGGCAAGTGGTCGAACAAGAGTATCAACAGACCGGCACCGATGGCTTTGATCTGGGCAGTATCTCCGCTTTTCAGGGGGACGTTTATACGGTTAGCGTGCGGCTCCGCTGGCTGGATGGCAGCATGGGTGGTGGTTTGTATTTCAATATGACGCAACGCGATGCCAAGATGGGCAGCCAGATGATCAACTATACGCGCAAAGGTAAAGCGCTGCAGTGGGGTCACTTTGATGAGGGGGGTAACTTTGTCTTTGAAGGCAGTGCACCGGTCGCCGACGGCGGTGACGGCCAATGGCACACGCTTATGCTTGGGATTCGGACGGGTAAAGCAACCTTTCTGCTAGATGATAAGCTGATCGCCAAGAATGTAACGCTGACTTCCCAGGGTGGCTATGTTGGCCTCCTCACCAGCGCAAGTAAGGTCGCCTTTGACGATATCAAGATCGTGACCCCGTAAATTCCCGTTAGACCCCATTTTATTGGAATTAGTTTGGATGAAAAAGACAAGGAGACAGGGAACTACACTTCTGCTAGGCTGATCTCACCGTCTCGTGTCTCCTTGTTTTCCTGGATCCCTATCTTTATCTACAGTGGTGCTATGAACCTTAAACGCCTGAAATTAATCACCCCCGATTTGTTGGCTCTCTTACTCCTGATGGTGTTGCCCCCGCTGGTCTTCTGGCAAGCATGGTCACCCAATTCTGCTGATCGCGTCATGTTTGGTGGCGATATTCTGATGGGCGCCTACCCGACCCGCTTATTTGTCCATCGGCTCTTTGAGATGGGCGCTGCGCCATTGTGGAACCCTTACCAATTGGGTGGGATGCCACTGCTTGGTGATGTGCAAGTCGCGCCTTATTACCTGCCCAACCTGCTTCTCGATCTGCTCTATCGCGGCCGCGATTTATCCTATATCGCCTTTGAAATGCTGGTCATCGCCCACTATGCACTCGGCGCGGTCTTCTTGTACGCCTATTTGCGCGGGTTGGGCGTGCGCACTGCGGCTGCCCTGATTGGCGCGATCGGCTTCGAATTTAACGGCTTCTTTGTGGGCCACCGCGGCCACTATAATATGTTGGCGGTGGTCGTCTGGTTGCCAGGCGTGCTCTGGCTGCTCGACCACGCCTGGCGCGCAACCTGGCCGCGCCAGCGTTTAGCCTGGGCTGTGCTGGCCGGGCTCGCGCTGAGCCAGATGGTCATGGCTGGTCATCCCCAAGTCACGTTGTATTGCGCGCTGACGATCACGGGGTACTGTGGCTATCGCTGGGTGCTGGCGTTGCGCCAAGCCCCACATGCGCGTTGGCGAGAGCGACTGCGGGTGCCGGCGTTATTTGTGCTGACGGGGTTGATCGCGGCGGGCATTGCGGCTGTGGCCCTGCTACCGGCGGCTGAATTGCTGGGGCGCTCGTTGCGTGACAATTTATCCTATGACTTCACTACTCAATATTCGCTCTTGCCCCGCGATTTTGTCGGCTTGCTCGTGCCTGAATTTTTGGGCTGGAGTGGCACCGAGTTCCGAATTTACGCCGGCATCTTGACGCTATTCCTGGCCACCGTCGCTTTCCTGGTGCCGGGGCGACCAGAGCGCACTTTCTTTGGCGTGGCGATGGTCATCGCCTTGATCACCGCACTTGGTGGTTTTACCGTGCTCCATGGCTTGATCTATCGCTTCGTGCCAGGTTTCTCGTCGATCCGGGTGAGCACACGAGCTTTTTATATTGCCAATTTGGCGTTATCGATCCTCGCAGCCTTTGGCGCGGAAAAATTGCTGGCAGTGCTGCGCGAGCAAGATCTGCGGCGTCTCCGCTATCTGGTGCGTGGGGCTGGCGCGTTGCTCGTGGTCGCGTTGTTATTGGGCGCCGTACTCTATACTTTTTTATTGCGCAATTATCAACCGGTTGGCGAGAACTTCTTTAAGGCCGAGAGTTTATTTAGCCGTCTGCCAGCGACCAACCCGTTTATGCTGCTTACCCAGACGGCCAACGCCTATTTACTGTTTGTGTTGCTCCTCGCCGCCTCGACGGTGCTGCTCTGGGCGCGCCTCCACGGGCAACTCACTGGCCGGCCGTGGGCGCTGGCAGCGCTGGTGGTGATGTTTCTGGATGTCGCAACCTTTGCGCCCTATCATGACACCCTCAAGGCCGACCCAGAGACCGCGCACTTTACGATAAAAAACTATGCCACAACCATGATCACAGAAACGTGGCAGATCAGTGATCAGCAGCAATTGATTGCACAACTGCACCAACTGCCCGATGGTCTGCGGGTTGATAATGCCGCCGAGGTGCTGCCGGACAATTACAGCGCCGTCTATCAAACGCCATTCGCCACCGGATACAATATTCTGGATCTGCAAGAACGTTTCACCTTGCTCAAGCAGTGGCCAAAGCTTAGCAATCCGGTCTGGCGCGATCTGATGAATGTTGGCTATGTGTTGACCGCGCCCGGCATCGCTGACCCGCCTGAGCCGGACGCTCGTCTATTGCTAGAAAACAGCCAAGGCAAACTGTGGGCGCGGGCGCAGCAACCCAGCTATGCCCACTTCAGCACCAGTATCCGGCCCGCTGCGCTATCGCTCGCCATCAATTGGCTGCTAAGCGTGCCTGGTCAAACGTTGGCGACTCAACCATCCGTCGATATGGATCAGAAACAACTCCAGGCCACCCTCAAACAACAGTGGCCTGCCGCGGTCGATCCTGCGCTCTATACGATTGGCAAGACTGGGGTGCGTAGCCCAGTCGATATCGGCGACGTACGATGAAGGGACAGCCAAGCTCAACGCAGCGACGCGCGCCGCGTTTGCCAACCTGGGTGCAACCATTGACCTGCGCAATAAAATCGGCGCGGCCTATGCCCTGATCGCGGTGAAAGGCAGTGGCGCGGGTGCGGCCTTGGAGCGGCTCGATGCGCAAGCCATCGTGCTCGATGTGGGCATTGGGGCCATGCCTGCGCAGCCAACCCAGCAATTTAGCAGCCGTTTGCTCACCTATCAACCCGATCGGATCAGTCTGCTGGTTCAGAATAACGCACGTGGCCTCTTTATGATCAGTGAAGCCATTTACCCTGGTTGGGCCGCTTATGTTGATGGGCTGCCCACACCGATTCTGCGGGCCAATGGTCTGCTGCGAGCAGTTATTTTGCCCCCAGCCCTGGCTGGACAGCCCCACGAAGTAACTTTCGTCTACCAACCGTTGAGCGCGCGGCTTGGCAGCGCGATTTCAATGCTCACCCTAACGCTGGCCTGCGCCCTGCTGTTGGCTGTGGCCGTATTGGCCGTTGCGCAACGCTGGCCTGCATCCCCGTCAAAGGCGCGCTTGCAACCGCAAACGACTTGAGCCAAAGTGGCTGCCATCCTGAAATCACGTTGAGAACCGGACATTTGGGCAACGTAGGGGCACGCCCCTACGTTGCCCAAACTGGTTTTTGATTTTGACATGCGTATAATAGAGAAACCAAATAGCCTTCTCAGGCTAGGCCTTTACAATGAATTTTCTATTAGCGTGCGCGCCGGCGTAACCATCTTCGCCCTGCCCAGATCAGCCAACCGAGCAGAACCAGCGCGCTCCCACCAAAGACCATTTGCCAGAATGGTTTGGTAAAACGCTGCCAACGCGGCAAAGGCGCCACCACTAATGACGCGCCAGGGCGGATCAAGGCCGCCGCGGGCTTTAACGAGCCATCGCGGCGGATTAAGCCCATGTGGGCCTGGGTGGCCTGCTGCCAGGGCAAGCTAAACTCCGCCAATGGCACACTGTCAAAGTCGTGCAGGGTCCAGACCAGATACCCAGCGGTTGGCTGATTGCGGTGTTGACGCAAGAGATCGGCGTAATAGATCGCTTGCTCCTCTTCGGTGTGGCCATTGGGCCAGAATGAGTTCCAGGTTGACATCACAAACTCTTGAAGGATCACCGGTTTGTCTGGCGCCGCGGCAAGTAGGCGGGCCAGCCGCTCACCATACGCTGTGCTATCTTCAAAGTAGTGAAAGGAGATAAAGTCAACCGTATTGGTCATTGCTGTGGCTGCCTCAGGCGTTGACCAGCCAATCGTCAGCAGATGATAGGGATCATACCGGTGTACGGTATTGGCAATGTGGCGTAACCAGGCGTTGGTCAAGGCGGGTGTATTCAACCCATAATCGCGGTTGGCTTCATTTTTTATATCCCAGGCCAGAATCGCTGGATGCGTGGCAACCGCCGGGATCAGGCCCGCCAAATGCCGATCATCCGCCGACCATGCACTCAGGTGATGGTCGGTGTGATGGTCGAACAAGGTGACAATTACCTTTAGTTCGTTGGCCTGCGCCTGATCAAGAAAATCTTTAAGTTTCGCCAAATTGACCGGATCAACTTTGTCGCCCCCAAAGTCGGTATAAGCGATAAAGATGCGCACAGTATTGAGCCCTAGTTGCCGGATCAACTTTAAATCTGCCCGCGTTGTGGTCGCCCGATATTCGGGCCAAAATTTGGTCCAAGGTGACGTTTGTGGGTAGTAATTAATACCGGCCAGCGCATAGGGTTTGCCGTCGAGTTGCAAGGCGCGGCCCTGGACGCGGACAAAACCAACTGGCGCAGGTTTGTCTGGCGCGGGCACGGCTAGGGTGGGGCCACCGCTCCGCCGCACGAGATCGTGCACCCGCCAATTGCCCTCTTCTAGAATCATCACTACATCATAGACGCTGGTTGTTTCATTGATTTCATCGACGCCGTCATCCGCCCGCGAAACTTGTTGAACAAGTTGGGCTGCTTGGTCTGTAAAGGTGGCCACTAAACCATCGTCGGAATAGAAGGTGAGTTGGAGGGTGTGGTGCAAGTTGCTTTGTTGGATCTGCCAACCCGCGCTGACAGTCGACGTGATATAGGGGCGCTGCAATTCGTAGGAGATGCCCCACTGCGCCCAGGCGTGAAGATACGCGCCAGCCAGCTGTTGGCGGGTGAAATCGGGCAAGGCGCGGCCCTCGCTTGCCGATACGTGGTCGTCGAGCCAAGTCAAGCGGTCTGGCAGATCATCAGGAACCGTGGGGATCAACGTCAGCGCGCTGGCCGGATCCGCGCCATTATGAAAATAGGTGATCACCTGACCCAGGCCCACCAAGACGGCATAGAGCGTTGCCAGCGTACAGCCGAGCAGGATGAGCCAGATGGCGAGCTTTAAACGAGATTTTACCATAATTAGGGGAGCTGGAATGTGGTCTGCCCTGTCCCCGTGCCAACTGTCGCCGTCACCGTATAGCTGCCCGCCACCAGACCTGTGCGGCGCAAACGGAGGGTGGCATAGCCATAATCCGCCGGCGTGTGGCGTGTCACTTCCTGGCCATCCGGCGCTTTCAGGGTAAAGGTAACCTCTGTGCCATCGGGGATAAATTGCTCAAGTTGACCAATGAGTGGGCCTGCCTCGATCACGATTTCCTGCGCGTCGATTTGGGCAACCATGGCAATGGGGTTAACCGCCGGGCCCGGCGTGAAGGTAAGGTGGAGTGGCTGGCTCGCGACACCGGCAACCCAGGCGCGAAGGGTCATCTGGCCGGGTTGGGCTGGCGCTTGCAGGGTCGTATAAATCCGGCCATCCACCGTAATGGCGGGCAGCGAACGGCGATCCGCATTGCCCATTTCCGCCAGCAGAGTCACACTCGATCCGTCTAATAATACATTCCCAAAGCTATCCATGATCTGCTCGCTCTGAATCTGGATCAGTTGCCGGCCATCGGCCGGTGCACTCTGAGCATCGGTCGATAAGGTAAAGGGCACTGGTAGACCGGGCACCTCGCGCACCGCTCGTTCTGGGCTATGCGCCGCACAACCGTCCACCGCGATCCGCATCTCACCGGCATGGGTTCGGCTATAGAT
>JAPLGZ010000545.1 GCA_026389895.1 Chloroflexota bacterium
CATGTTGGCTGGCCGTTATGCCGATGCGCAGGCCTTTCCCGAAAATTCGCGCGCCCAGTTGCGGGGCGGCATCTACGCCAACCGCATCACGGACCGTGCCATCGAAAAGGGCAATCAATTTGTGGCATTGGCGCGTGAACATGCGTTAGATCCGGCACAGTTGGCCCTGTGCTGGGTCAAAGATCAACCCGGCATCAGCGCGCCGCTGATCGGGGTGCGCACGGTAGAACAACTAGACCATTTGCTGCCCGTGCTGGAAATGCGCTTGGATGATGAATTACGCGCCAGTTGTGATGCGATTGTGCCGCCTGGCAGTGCCGTGGCCAATTTTCACAACACATCGGGCTGGATGAAGGCATTGTAATAGATCATAGTGACTCATGTTACGCAAAGCTAAAATTT
Organism: Chloroflexota bacterium; assembly: GCA_026389895.1. GTDB lineage: Bacteria > Chloroflexota > Anaerolineae > Caldilineales > Caldilineaceae > JAPLGZ01. The sequence continues at coordinate 403 of JAPLGZ010000545.1, forward strand.
TAACGCAGAGGCGCAGAGGCGCAAAGGAAAACCAAGCAATCGCCTATAGCTAACGAGGCTTGGCTAGACTGGCTGCGTTTCTTTGCGCCTCTGCGTCAGGTCTTTTGTTGTCTATTGCGTAACATGAGATAGTGATTGTCATACAAGTTTGTAATGAGTGTCAATGAACTCCCCTTTGAGCCAACAAGGAAAAGAGCCCCATGCTAAACATCGTATCGCCCGCCAGCGTCGGACTTGATGCAACCCAACTTAACCGCATTGCGCCCCACTTAGACCGCTATGTCGATGAGGGCAAACTACCCGGCTACCTGGTGATGGTGGCGCGGCATGGCAAACCAGCGTATCTGCGCGCCTATGGTCTGTGCGATGTGGAGAATCAAAAACCCATGGCAGAGGATACGATCTTTCGCATCTACTCTATGACCAAGCCGATCACGAGCGTGGCGATCATGCAACTCTATGCGCGCGGTCTTTTCCAGCTTGACACGCCGGTCTCCCGGTTCATTCCCGCCTTCAAAGATCTGCGCGTCTTTGTTGCTGGCAACGCCGAAAAGTATGAGACAACGGCGGCCTCCCGCCCGGTCACATTTCGCGATCTGCTGACGCACACCGCCGGCTTTGCCTATGGTACTTCGGCTAATCATGTCGTTGACACGCTCTATCGCGAACGCAAGATCCTCAGCGGGACATTGGAAGAGATGATTCAGAAATTGGGTGAGTTGCCGCTGCTCTTTACACCGGGCACGCGTTGGAGTTACAGCGCGGCGACTGACATTTTGGGCCATCTGGTTGAGCTGATTTCCGGCCAGTCGCTCGATGCCTATTTTGCCGAAGAGATCCTGGGGCCATTGGGTATGGAGGACACAGCCTTTTATGTGCCAGATGCCAAAGCCGCGCGTTTTGCCGCCAACTACACTTATCATGAAGGCGGTATGCGCCTGATCGACAGCCCCGACAATAGCCCCTACCGCCAGCCGCCGACCTTCCGTTCTGGCGGGGGCGGGCTGGTCTCGACGCTGCACGATTATTTCCGTTTTGCCCAGATGCTGCTTAACAAAGGCGAACTGGACGGCGTGCGCATTCTGGGTCGCAAGAGTGTGGAGTTGATGACAATGAATCATATGCCCAACAATGGCGACCTGAGCAGCATGGGCATGCCAGTCTTTAGCGAAACACCGTATGACGGCATTGGCTTTGGCCTGGGCTTCTCGGTCATGTTAAACCCGGCCCAGGCGCAAATCCTGGGGTCGCCCGGCGAATATTCGTGGGGCGGCGCAGCGAGCACTGCCTTCTGGATTGATCCGGTCGAAGAGCAGATTGTGATCTTCTTGACCCAACTCATGCCGTCATCGACCTACCCAATTCGCCGGGCGTTGCGGGTTTTGACCTATGGGGCGATAGGAACGTGAGCAATTGTTTAAAAAGGGATTGCTTGGCGCGCCCAGCGGGCACCCGAGTCGCAGCAACTGTTGCAAACCCCACCTGCGTGGGTTAAATAACTCAGGTTACGCAGACGATAGGAAAAAGCGTTACACAGAGCGCGCCGAGGCCCAGCCAAAGTTTGCGGTGCTGGTTGTAACAGGGCAGGAGCCCCACCCCAGCCCTCCCAAACGGGGAGGGAGCCGTTGGGTGGCCAGCAGCTATTACTGCATCCTTCCCTGATGGCGCGCTCGGGAGCCCACTTTGGGCGCGCGGTGCGAACAGTCCCCTCCCAAGGGGAGGGTTAGGGTGGGGCCGACCTGTTATCCTCTATACCGTCTTTTTTCATATCGTCTGCGTAACATCACTGAAATAACTCACGTCGGTTGGTTTTGCTATGTGTAGCGGGTGATTTCAACTACCGTAAGAAGTCTTTTGATCGCTGTAGGGGCGTGCTCTTGTGGCATGTGTACAGCTCGGTAATTATTCTAGTTCGGCGGATACCGTACTTCAACCGAAATATCATACGGACCAGGGCTGGACGGATCTACTTCCAGCGTCGCGGTCAACGTTTCATGCGCTTTCAGGTCAATATTATCGTTGGCCTGGGCAACAGTGGCGCCTGTGGCCTTCACCTGGACGCGCGCGATTACTTCAATGCCCCCTTCGCCGCCCCCCCGATTCTGCAGGGTAACGATCAATAGATGGGGCTGACCGGGTGACTCGGGGGGCTGAAGAGTGGAGCGTAGCACGACCGGTTCAGGCCCAAAACAGCTATTAAGCCCCCAAATCAACGACCCGAATAAGATCAATTGAACCAGATAGTTTCTCATTTGGATGGCACCCACGGCGGCAGCCAGATAAAGAGGACCAGTAAGGCCATAATGACGACCGCCACAATCAGCGCGCAGCCCATTGATGCCACCGGATCGGCGCGCCGTTCTTGGCGGGAGAGCGTAATAAAAGCCAGCGGTTCAGGAATAATCGGCAGACGATATTCAACCTCAAATTCGATATCGGGCAAGTGTGCTTCGTCGCGCAAGATCGGACAAAGTTCGCGGCACTCGCGTGTCAAGATGGCAATATCTTCCTCGGTCAATTCAACCACCGGCCAGAGTGGGCCTGAGCCAAGATGGTGCTGCAGATTGCGACTAAAGGTGACCATGCTATCATATTGCAAGGCGGCTTCATCATCGATGCTTGCCCATTGCACGATCTCCACACGCGCCCTTGGGTCGCGCAGGTGGACAAGGCGTTCGATCCGTCGTTGAACATAGGCAAAAAGGCTATTGGAATGCCGACAAGTGGCTTGTTCATCGGTGATCTCGGCGCCATCAATCACAATCGAACCCAGATGCCCCGCGTCATCCTCAATGGGGATCTTGATCGGCGCATCGGGCGCGCCCTGGCGATGGACCAAACAATTGAGATAGACCGCTTCGAACGCATCCTCTTCGGATGGCTTGAGCGCCGCCTGTTTACGTTGTTCGACTTGGGCTCGGTTGCCACCCCACCAGGCAGGCCAATTATAATAGATGATCTTTAACGCGCCCCACGCACCGGATAGGCTGACCATAATCAAGTAGGTAAAGATCAACAGAATCACAGCCAGGGTGGCGGTTTCTAGGTTGCTCCTTTGCGCCAGCGTCACAAAAAACTTACCATGCACAAGGATCAACACATTGGCGATCAGGCCCGTCACCACAATGCCCATATAAATGACGGCCAGCCGGTGCACGCGTTTGCGATAATCGGCGACAGAGCCGGTGCCCTGCTCGCGAATAAAATAAGTGGAAATGCCCATCTAATTCAATCCTCGCGCTGTTTCGCTAACCATTGAGTGATTGCTTATTCCAGATTGCGCATTGTTGCTGATTCATGCTACCATTTTGGTTATATTGGTAGGGCAGCCCCCTCCTATAGAGCAAGTGTCAGCTGCCCTTACATTCTAGCATATTCTCGCGCTCCAGAATAGGCGAGTGCGGTAGTGAATAAAAAGCAAACAACCATTCCAAGGAGAGCAAAACGCATGCGTGCAACTATCATTGGCGGCAGTGGTCATGTAGGCACTTATCTGGTGCCGCGCCTGGTCGAAGCCGGCTACGAGGTGACCAATGTCAGCCGTCAGGAACGCGCCCCCTACCAAGCCAACGGGGCTTGGCAAGCGGTGCAACAAGTGCAAATTGACCGCACCGCCGCGGAACAAGCCGGCAACTTTGGCCAGCAGATAGCCGCTCTAAAACCCGATGTCGTGATTGACATGATCTGTTTTACACCCGACAGCGCGCGCCATTTGGTCGAGGCATTGCGCGGCAAGGTGCAACACTTTTTACACTGCGGCACGATCTGGATCCACGGCCCCAGCGTGACTGTGCCCACCACCGAAATGCAGCCACGCCGCCCGTTTGGCGATTATGGCATCAACAAAGCCGCGATTGAAAATTATCTACTCGACGAAGCGCGCCGCAACAATTTTCCCGCCACCCTGCTCCATCCCGGCCACATTGTCGGTCCCGGCTGGGCGCCACTCAATCCGGCGGGCTATTTCAATCCCGAAGTATTTGCCAAACTCGCGCGCGGTGAAGAATTGGCGCTGCCCAATTTAGGCATGGAGACGGTGCATCATGTCCATGCCGATGATGTCGCGCAGATCTTCATGCAAGCGCTCGCCAATCGCAGCAACGCGGTCGGCGAAAGTTTTCATACGGTATCGGCAGCGGCGATCACATTGCGCGGTTATGCCGAAGCCATGGCAACCTGGTTTGGCCAGCCAGCCAATCTCAAGTTCTTGCCTTGGGAAGAATGGAAAAAGACTGTCTCGGCCCAAGAAGCCCAGGCGACATGGGATCACATTGCGCACAGCCCCAATTGCAGCATTGCCAAGGCGCAACGGCTGTTAGATTATCAACCGCGTTATAGTTCGCTGCAAGCCGTACAGGAATCGGTGCGCTGGTTGATGGAGAATAAAGTGATTACTATTTAGAATTAGTAACTCATGTTACGCGCTCCATGTCGGATCGCGTAACATGAGTTACTAATTGGAGAGTAGAGATTGGAGATTAGGAGATTAAGGCTCCTCAATCCCCTAATCTCTACCCGCCCCAATCCACAACGTATTTGTTCATTCTAGGAGGAACCGACATGCCACAATGGCAACACGCGCTCGAGGTTTGGTTGGCCAGTGCCGAAACCAAGCTAGCCAACGGCGGCGTCAAGGCGAGCGATTTGCAACCATTACGACAGTTGCTGCAAACCGCCACCCCGCGCCAACGCCTGCTCTATTTGCACACGAAAGCACCATCCGTTTATGCGCCGG
>JAPLGZ010000294.1 GCA_026389895.1 Chloroflexota bacterium
GAATTGTATACCAGCCAGCGGTTAACCCAAAGCATTATTGATACTTCGCCCACAGTCATCTACATCTACAATTTACACTTACGCCAGACGGTGTACATGTCGGCGCAAGCGGCCAGCATGTTGGGTTACACCGATAACGAATTTCAATTGTTCCGCACCAACATGACAGCACAATTGATGCATCCCGAGGATCAGCTTCAAAGAAATCAGTATTTCCAACGTTTTAATTTATTGGGCGATAACGAAATTCTCGAAATCGAATATCGGATGCGCCATAAGAATGGTGAATGGCGCTGGTTGGTCAGCCGAGATACGATCTTTCAACGCACCGCTGAGGGTCAACCCTTAGAGATCCTCGGCGTCGCTTTGGATATTACCATTCGCAAGCAGGCTGAGGGCGCGTTACAAGAACTCAATACCGCGCTTGAGCAACGTGTCTGGGAACGCACGACGGAGTTAGAACGCAGCAACCGCGAGCTAGACCAATTTGCCTATGTCGCTTCGCATGATCTCAAAGCGCCGCTGCGCGCCATTAATTACCTGGCAGAATGGATTCGCACCGATGCAGCAGAGATCCTGCCCCCTGCATCGCAAACCCATCTGGTGACCCTACAGGGGCGCATTAAACGCATGGAGGCATTGCTCAACGATCTGCTGGCTTACTCACGGGCCGGGCGACAACGCCATGAATTAGAGCAGGTGGACACCGCAGATCTCATCAAGAATGTGGTCGATCTGCTCTCGCCCCCGCCAGGCTTCACCATTACGGTGGAAAGTAATCTGCCCACGATGCCGCTGGAACGTGTACCACTGGAAACGGTCTTCCGCAATTTGATCGGCAATGCCATCAAGCACCACAATGACCCAGATACCGGGAGCGTTTGCATCGCTGCCCAGGAACAGGCCCAATTAATCGAATTTTCCGTCAGCGATAACGGTCCTGGCATTGACCCGGCCTTTCACGAACGGATCTTTCAGATCTTCCAGACCCTCAAAGCGCGCGATGAAGTCGAAGGCAGTGGCATGGGGTTGGCAGTGGTGAAAAAGACAGTCGAACATCGCGGCGGGACAATTCGGGTGGAATCAAGCGCTGGGCAAGGAGCAACCTTCCGCTTCACCTGGCCCAAGAGCGTAGGATAATGGACTTCTATATCCAGCGTAATGGACTGGAGGTAGGGGTTTGGCATGCCTGACCCCATGTGGATCAAGGTAAGGGACTAATGGACAATTTATCCGGTTGCACCGGTGAATGAATTCACCGTCTGGTACAAAAAGTGCGTTAAAACGCACTGGCGGCCACGCAATCATGGGCTAGGCCAACCGGTTGTAACCGGTTTTCTCTACCAGGTGCCGGTTGAAACCGGCACGCTTGGTCGATAAACGCCTTACCTTGATCTACATGGGACCAAGCATTCCAAACCCCTACCTCCGGTCTTTACGCTAAACTCACTAAGCGGCAGGCGAATTCGGCCAAGTAAAACGAAAGAGTGTGCCTTGGCCCACTTGTGACTCGATTTGGACTGTACCCCCTAAGCTCTCCACGGTTTTCTTGACAATAGCCAGACCCATCCCGCTGCCTTCGACCTGGTCACGCGGGCGGAGCGTTTGGAACAGTTGGAAGATCCGCTCATGAAAGGCCGGATCGATGCCAGGGCCATCGTCGCGCACTGTAAACGTTGCCCAAGCGCCTTTCAGTTGAGCGCTGATTTGCACATGGCTTGCCGCTGGGTTGTGATGATGTTTTAAGGCATTGCCGATCAGATTGCGCAGCACAGTTTCGAGCGGGGCACGCGCGGTGGTTAAGATGGGCATTGTTCCCGTTAGCGTAATCGAGGCGCCAGGCGGTGGGGCCACCAGATCGATCAAGTTTTGGACAAGAAGAGCCGTATTCACCTCTTCATGCTGATATTCAATACGTCCCGCCCGTGAATAGGCCAATAGATCATCCAGTAATTTATCCAAACGCTTGACACGGCCACGCAATTTGGCCAGATGGGCCTGGGCAGCGACGGGCAATACGGCCTCGGCATCTTCGCTAATCCATTGCGCCAGCAGATCGATCCCACGCAACGGCGCTTTGAGATCGTGCGAAGCGACATAGGCAAACTGATCCAGCTCATAATTACTGCGTTGCAATTCCATTGTTCGCTCGGCCACCCGCTGTTCCAACGTCTCATTCAACTGGCGCAATTGGCTTTCTGCATGGCGGATCTCTTGGTAAAGCCGGGCATTGTCCACCGCCAAAGCAGCCCGGCGCGCAACTTCGATCGCAAAGCGCAAATCAGCTTCTGTGTAATGGCGGTCAGAATCCGACCAAACCAGGGTCAAGCCACCTAACACCTGGCCTCTGGCTTGGAGCGGCACAATAATCATTGATCTAAACCCGACCTGGCGAATGATCTCAAGTTCATCGTCGTCTGGTTCACTGCGCAGAATAAGTTCTTCGGTAATGTCAGGGTAGAATTCGCTCTGGCCGGTGCGGATCACATGGGGTAAACCCGCCGGGCTCGTCATATCTACCGGGTTCTTTTCTCGTAGTTGGCGCGCCCACGCCACCTTGGTCGGGTCCACATGCGCCACAGCCGCCAGGTCAATCGCATGCTGTTCATCAACAATATCAACAGCGCACCAATCCGCCAGATGGGGCACCATCAGGTCGGCCACCTGTTGCAACGTTATTTTATAATCCAACGACGCCGATAGCACTGCGCTTTCTTCCGCCAGAAAGACCAACCGAGCTTCGGCCACTTTCCGTTCAGAAATATCTTCGACCACCGCCAGACCATATTTGATCGCGCCCGCCTCATCGCGCACCACCGAAGCCGTCACCGTGACCCAGATGGGCGAGCCATCTTTGCGAATAAAACGCTTTTCAAGCCGGCAACTGGCTAGCTCGCCCGCCAGGACACGCGCAGACAGATCTGCATCTAATGGCAGATCGTCTGGGTGGGTAATCTGTTGATAGGTTTTCTGGTGTAATTCTTCGCGCGTGTACCCGGTAATTTCACACAACCGTTGGTTCATGCGCAGGTAATGGCCCTCGCCACTCGTCAGGGCAATCCCGACGGCTGCTTGTTCAAACATGGCGCGGAATCGTTCCTCGCTTTCGCGCAGAGCCGCCTCGGTCTGTTTACGGTCAGTGATATCGCGGATGATGCTTAAAATCAGCCGTTCACCGCCAATATCGGCCCCGATGGCGCTTACCTCGACGGGGAAAGTACTACCATCCTGGCGGCGATGCAGCGTTTCAAAGAGGATGCCATCCACATCCGCCTGGACCATTTGGCCGGCCACCGCCGGCAGGGTTGCGGTGGCGCGCAAATCCTGGATCTGCAACGTCAGCAACGTCGCTCGGTCATAGCCGTACGCGGTCACCGCGGCTTGATTCGCTTCAATAATCCGGCCATCCGGGCGCACATATAAAATAATATCACTGGCGCGTTCCGAAAGCAGTTGATAGCGGGCCAGGACTTTCTCGGCCTGTTTGTGCTCGGTGATGTCCGTGACAAAGACATAAAATCCGCGTACTTGCCCCCCTATTTCCAGGTGTGGCACATAGGTGGTCAACACGGTGCGGTCAACACCATCGGGATAGTGCGTCGTATTTTCAAAGGTGACTGGCTGGCCAGCTAACACGGTTGCCAGGTGTGTGTAGCGCTCCTGATAGAGCCCTTCACCCATAATCTCATGGATAGTGTGGCCTTCAATCTGCTCACGCGGGCGACAAAACCAAGCTTCAAAGGTGGGATTGACAAAACGGTAACGCTCGGATGGATCGACATAAGCAATCAACCCAGGCAAGTGATCGGTGATCAGACGCAATTGCGTCTCGCTAGAACGTAAGGCTTGCTCGGCCCGCGCCTTCACGATGGCGGGCCAGACATGCAAGGCGATGGCTTCCACCAGCGCAACTTCATCGTCTTGCCAGATGCGCGGCGTACTGTTGTGCACACTAAGCAGCGCCACCCAACGTCCCTCGGTGAGACATGGCACCGTTATCAGGGCGCCAACGCCCATACGCGCAAAACCAGTGGTATAACGGTCAGCAGAATAAGCGTCAGTCGCGGTATCCCCAATAACGACCGTATGCCCCTCGCGACTCCGTTCCACCATCGCGGGCGACACCAGTTCGGTCAGCTGATAATGCCCGGCGAGGCTGGACGCTTCTGGCCGGTGCCAAGGTTTGACAATCGTGACTTGTAAGGTGTCGGCATCTACATCGTTCAGCATACAGCGTGTGACATCCAGATGCTCACCAAGCGCTTGGAGGGCTATCCAGCGAATTTCGTCGGGATCGATTAAATGCCGAATCCGCGCATCCAATTCGCTCAGGAATTGCCGGTTTAACTCGGTGCGTTTACGTTCGTCAATATCGGTAGAAGTACCAAACCATTGGACGATCTGCCCAGTGGCATCGAATCCTGGGACACAACGCGTTAAATACCAGCGATAAACCCCATCATAACGGCGCATACGAATTTCATACTCGAACGGCTCCCCACGTTGTAAACTCACTTGCCAGAGCGCCGCAACTTGGGGCTGATCGGCAGGGTGAATGGCTTGATCACTATTCTGCAAACTTTCATCCAATGTCAAACCTGTATAATTCAGCCATTGCTGGTTGAGATAGCGCAAACGCCCGTTGGGATCGTTGATCCAGACGATTTGGGGCATGGCATCGGCCAATTGATGGAAATGGCGCTCACTTTCGTGTAGGGTAGCTTCTACCTGTTTGAAAGCGGTACGGTCAAAGGTAATGCCGCGCATACCCACGGCTTGACCTTGTTCATCTTTGATCACGAGTGCGACAGCCTCGCAGTATAACGCGCGCCCATCTTTGGTGAGCCAACGGAACTGATTGACGCCGCCCTGTCCACTGTTAAAATCGGACGCAGCTTTACGCGCCGCCTGCGCTTGATCTTCGGGGTGCACAATCGAGAGCCAGAAGTTGGGGGTTGCCAACCATTCTTCTTTGCGATAACCCAACAGGGTTTCTACATAGTCGCTGACAAAATCGATCCGTTGCGCGGCACTGTCCGGCTGGCCCCATGCCTCCCAGACGACACCAGGCACACTGGCGATCAACCCAGCCAGGCGAGCGCGTTCCTGCTGGATCTGGGCATGCAACTGCGCCCTTTCCACTTCGGTCTGTTTGCGTTCCGTCACATCGCGAAAGACGAGGATGACGCCGCTGATCGCGCCTGCTTCATCGCGAATCGGTGCTGCGCTATCTTCAATGGGTCGCTCGACCCCATCGCGTGCCAGCAAAACCGTGTGATTCGCCAATCCGACAATGCGGCCTTCGGCCAGGACGCGGCGCGTCGGATTTTCGACCGGTGCGCGCGTTTGTTCATTCACAATTGGCAAGACCTCTGTTAAAGTCCGGCCTAACGCTTCTCTGGCCGGCCAGCCGATCAGGGTTGCGGCCACCTCATTCAGCCAACTCACTTTTTCTTGGGGATCGACCACGATCACGGCGTCGCCAATGCTGGACAACGTAGTACGCAACGCCTCACGCTGAGTATAGAGACGCTCACGCGATTGGTGTAAAGCCTGGATCAGCAGACACAGCGTAGTAGCGACGACCAGAAATGCCCCTAATTGGATGGCCTGCGCACCGCTCAGGCTAAACCAAGCCGCGCCGGGTGCGAGCAACCAGATCAAGCCACTCAACATGGATAAGACGATTGCGCACAAGCCAGCCCGCAAGCCACCATACCAAGTGCTGAGTGTCACAGCGGCATACAAGAAAGCAAAAGGGGTGCCATTTTTTAAGGCTGGCACATATATCGTCAGTAGAACCGCGCCTGCGACCAACAGCATCGCGACGCCATAACACTGAACCAATGAACGTTTTGCTGGCGACAGGAGGCGGTCACGCGGATCTGAAAAGAGGTACATCTAGAACGCTCCTATGCAAAATTCCAGAGTAAAAATAGCCAAAAAAACTCCATAAAATTTGCAGACACTTTATAAAGCGTATGGCATCATAGGCGGTATTATACCATCTGTCAATACCTTACAAAAGCGACTAAGACAATCGCCCACTTGATAGTAGCAACCAAAATCGATGTCTACACGAACCAGCGCATTGGTGCCCTGCGCCCATTCCATGAACGCACTACGCCTGGCAACCGGTTTTCTTACCCAACCACCCCATTCATTCGGTGGTTGCCTCAAATTCGCCAGGGCCTAAGAAGTAAGGTTTGTCCAGCGCATACCATTCAAATATACTATTCTAAAATGATATTGAGAACCGGACGTTTACCGGTGGAGCAGCGCGCCCCTACACTGCCAAAACGCGGCTTTTCATGCGGCCCTGCGTATAGGATCCAAATTAGTCGATCAACTGGGCACTTTGCCCGAAAAGAGCCAACCATGTCTGTACCTGCTCATTTACCGTCCCCATTGGCCGAGATCACAAAAGCTTGCACCTGGCATCAGATCTTACTGGGCCAATCGGGGGCCACGGTCTATCGCCTGACGCGCCCCGATCAAACTCAGCTCTATTTAAAAACTGGACCGTCTGCCCCTAATCACTCACTACTTGACGAAAAAGAACGATTGGTCTGGCTGCATGCCAGGCTGCCTGTTCCACACGTCGAACTTTTTGTCCAAGACGATCAGCTTGATTATCTGCTAATGGCGGAGATGCCCGGCATTGATACCAGTGACAAAGTGTACAGCAGCGATCTGCCGACAATGGTTCGCTTGTTGGGCGAAGGGATGCGCTTGTTCCACAGTGTGCCCATCGTTGACTGTCCTTTTGATGAAACGCTGAATATCAAAATGGCGCGGGCCCGACAAAGGGCAGCGAGCGGTTTGTTGCCGCTAGAATTATTGGCCGAATTAGAAGCGACCCGACCACAAACGGAGGATCTGGTCTTGACCCACGGGGATTATTGCCTGCCTAATATCCTACTGCACAACGGTCAACTAAGTGGTTTCATTGATTTGGGGCGTGCTGGCGTGGCGGATCGCTATCAGGATATAGCGTTGGCGGTGCGTAGTTTAGCCTATAACTTTGGCGAAGGTTGGGCGCCGCAGCTCTTTGCCGCCTATGGCATTGAGCCAGACGAAGCCAAGCTTGCATTCTACACACAGTTGGATGATTGCTTCTAAAAACCGCTTAAAAAGCAGCCGCGGTGCTGTACAATGGCATCCTATGCCTGCTCAAGTAGCGGCCGATAATTCGATAAACGACGGAATGCGGCCTTGGCTACGTGAAAAGGCACTTGCCAAGGGTGCTCTACCTGAAAAACCAGTTGAAAATATTGCGCCAAGGTGAGCCCAGTTGCCGAAGTGGCGCTTTGCTCACCTAGCCAACGGTAACGGTGATACCCTGCCCAAATGGCGCGAAACGTCGCCCACCCGCCAACCGAACGGTTGAACTGGGCAAATTCTACCTGCTCAAAACGCTGAACCGGCAGACGTGCCATTTTTTGCCAAACCGGCAGTGGGATTGGGGCATCAAAGGTAAGCCGCAAATAGTCAAGGATCTGCTGCAAACGCCAGGTCAACGCGCGCCGTTGCATCTGCTGCATCAGTTGCTCCCACTGGATCAGATTCGCCGAATTACGGAGAATCAGCAGCATATCGGGAATCCATTGGAGGGAGGCATCCGCAGAGGAAAACTGCATCACCTGTGCGCCGATCTGTAAGAGCATGGTGGTGGGATTGAGGGTCTGGGCAGTGCTTTGGTTTATCTGGACAGGCACAGCCGCCTGCCATAGATCAGCATCCGCAGTACTAGGATCAGCGCTCGCGGCGATAGACCAATGCAGATTGAATGCTACCCCAGTTTGATTGACAAAGCGATGGGCGTGATAAACCTGTAGATAGGGGGGTGTAAAAAGATGCGGATGCGGATATTTAGGCCGCCAACCGTGCGCCGCTAAAAAATTGACCGTTGGCAAAACCTGACCGAACGGCACGAGTAGATCCGGATCATTAATTTGGCGCAAACCCAGTTCCCGATAATAGAGCAAAGCCAAAGGCGCGCCTTTAAGCAGCAACGTTGGCATGCCGGCCGTGTGCAATTCATGCAACAGCTCGGAGAGTTGCTGCATGACAAGCTGATTCTTCAGCCAGGTTTGCCGATAAATCCCTTTGAGTTTGTTCATCCAAGGATCTTCGATGCCAAGCTGCTGCAAGTTGTGATACAACAAAGGCAATAGACGAAACGAGCCGTGATCAAGCTGATCCAGATCGGCGCTGGAGCGCCAAGTGCGCCAGGCTGTTTGGGCAGCCTCACCTGGCATTAATGCCGCACGCAAGAGCAAGGTCTGTTGCGGACTCGGCCAGTAGCGACTGGTCGGCGCTGGTGTGTCTAGGTATTTACCCACGATTTCTCCTCATTTTAATCAGCAGATGATTTGTATAGGTCTGTTATTTTTCCTATTGGCCGACAATCAGTCATGTTACCATCAACGCTTTGTCGCGCCGATACGCCCAATGTTTCTCCATCTGCCGCCAAGGAATCCCAAGGCGTGGTCTGGCCCTTTGCAAGGTCAGTGCGGCCAATCAGGCACATTCAGCAGGCTCAAGCGCGCTTGGCCCACCAATTGTATCAGGTCGTGAGCCATTTGATAGGCCCGATGTTTGCCGCCACCGTCGACCGTGGCAATGCCGGATCGCGTGCCCTAAATAATCGTACATGGCATTAGCTTCCTCCTGCCAGGCAGGGAACTTTTCTGCTGTCTAGCGCCATATCATCTGCGATTGGCGCGCTGCAATCGATGGTTGGCAGCGGATAGGGGAAGGCTTCCAGGAGCGGCGCCAGATCACGGACAGCCCCGCGCCTTCCTTCGGCTTGCCACCACTGCTGCCCGGCCGCCAGGGTTGTCACAAACTCGATCTGAATGCCCAAATAGGCGGCCCAGTCCAGCCATTTAGACGGTGCATCAATATAGCCATCCCCATAAGCAGCCCATGGCACACCATAAGCCTGCGCCAGGATCGCGCCATGCAAGCTTCCAGTCAGCACAAAATCAGCGCCGGCGATCCGTTCGATGGTCGCCCATGGGGTAGAGACCCGCAAGCCCAGGCCTGCCCAGGCTTTGCTCAAGGATAAGAGCTGTTTTAGCCAGCCAGGATGCCTCATCCCTTGCGCCTGGAGCACCAGCGTCGATACCAGTTCATCACAGCCAGTAAGGCGGCAGCGCCGCGCGATGGGCATCAGCTTAGCACGATGAAAATGGGGGATGACGATCGTGCGGCCATGCACTGGTATCGGGCGCGGCGCCAGGCGTGGCAGCAGCAAGGCCGGGTCGCCGAGTGGTGTATTGGCGGGAAGCCCCAGACCAGCCACTGTATGCGGACCGCGCACGGCATAGACCCGCATTGACGCTACCATTGCCGGCGGTAGACGAGCACCCCGCCAACCACACCCCCATATATCCACCGGTCCACGGCTGCGGGCAAGCACAAATTCGGTTAGAAGTGAACCGATTACAAACAGACAGCGTCCTGGATTCAAGATGGTGGAACGAGCTTCCACTTGGGAGACCAAATCATACCCCATTGCCTTGAGCAGGAGCGGAGCCAGCGCATCCCCCAGGTTACCAACCAGTTGATCTTCTCTCCAGTAGTAACTACACAATTGTGGTCTATGCCGCATCCACTACTCTAACCTCGGCTACAAAACAGGACGAACGACGACTTACGATCCGCATGCTAGAGGGCGTGCTCCTGCTCAAATAAGAGAGCAATCGGTTCGACGCCTGCGCCGCGTTGTTCAAGCAAGGCCTGGGCGACGCCATTCGCCATGCCATTGAGTTCGGTATAGGTCAATTGGCGTTCCGCCTGTTTAACGGCCAGCCGGTTTGGGAATTGGCTGACCATCTGCTCGAAACGCGCCACAATCGATTGCTCAAGCGCGGCGCGCGGAAACCCATACCACGGTGCCGTTGGGTGAAAACAGCGCGCGCGGATGGCCGCCTGCTCGTCTGGCAGATCAAACAGTTGAACGTTGTCCTGAGTCATAAATGCTTCCTATCGCCGGCGTTGTAGCCTTTGGATTTTATGCCTGGGTTTATCTGCGGCGTGCCTTCAATTCCCATCAAACGCCATTTTCATGACTCATTTGGCGGTGGTGCAACTGATAAAGTGCGGTATATTGCCCGTCCTGCGCCAGCAGTTCTGCATGCGATCCCCATTCGATCAAGCGCCCCGCTTCCAGCACCAAGATGCGGTCCGCCATGCTGATCGTCGAGAAGCGGTGCGAAATTAACAAGGTGGTGCGCCCAGCCGCCATCTGACGAAACTGCCGAAAAATTTCGTATTCGGTGCGGGCATCCAGGCTAGCGCTCGGTTCGTCGAGGATAAGCAGCTGGGCATCCGGGCGAGCCAGCCCACGCGCGATCGCCAGGCGTTGCCATTGCCCAACCGATAGCTCCTGGTGACCAAAGCGTCGCCCCAACAGGGTGTCATAACGTTCGGGTAGCTGCTCAATGAAGTGATTCACCTGCGCCAGATGCGCGATCCGCTCCACTTCAGTTGGCTGTTGGCTGAGATAGGGCCAGTTGCCATAAGCAATATTCTCACGCACGGTTGCGTCATAAGAGGTAAAATTCTGAAAGACAAAACCTATCTGCTTTTGCCATTCGATGCGGTCAAACTCGCGCAGATCAATACCAGCAAAGCGGATACAGCCGTTCGTTGGTTCATACAAACGCGCCAGGAGCTTAACCAGTGTACTTTTACCCGCCCCGTTCTCACCTACCAGCGCCGTTGTTTCACCTGGTATTAGCCGGAAAGAGAGATTGGTTAGCGTGGCCCGTTCATTACCAGGGTAAGTGAAGGAGACATTATCAAATTCAATGATGGCATTATTCCACGCGAGCTTTCCCAGCCCTTCAGCAAGCGCCGGGAACCCAGTGGGGACGGGCAGCGGGTGGGTGCCGTTGGTTGAGCTTACGGGTGACACAGGCTGTCCTCCCAATGCCGGTTTTCCATCGTCGACGTGTGCGGCATGGGTCGAAGGAGAGGGGGCAGGGTGAAATTGCTGAGGCTCGAGCGCCAGAAACGCCTGGAGATCACCTAAATGTAATATTTGTTCATTGAGCGAACTGATGGTTTGCACCAGGCTCTGCACCGTGCTTTGTAGCTGCATGGCGCTGCCGGTATAGATCGCCACATCACCGACCGTCAACGACCCCGCAAAGACACGAACGGCAATTCGCCCAAAGAGGGTGTAAAGACCTACCGCGCCGACAAGTGCAAAGATCGTATTGCCCAACAAGGCAAGCCAGGAAAGATGACGTTCCTCTGCCATGAACTCGGCATTAAGCGTGCGAAAACGTTCGATAAAGAGCGGGGCAAGCTGGAAAAATTTCACCTCTGGCAACCAACGCGGTGTGGTAAGGACACCAATAAAGTAGCTGGTCCAACGTTGTTTGACCGTGCGGCGATGGCGAATGTGATAAGTACGGTTGGCGAGGCGCCACTTGAAGAATAAATAGGGCAGTGCTATCAACAATAACCACCCCACCACGAGTGGCTCAATCCAGAGCAAGATGCCAATCAATGAGCAAAGCCGCACACTCTGGTTGACAACAATGACCAGTTTAAAAAGCACCTGGGCGACCAAGCCATTGCCATGTTGCCGGGCGCGCTCCACGCGATCCTGCGCGATACTGCTTTCCAGAAAACCAAGGTCAAGGCGCTCGGCATGGGTCAAGATATCCAACCCCACGCGCAGATTTAGTTCGTCTTGCAGGCACTGTTGCCAGTAATCGCCCAAATTAATCACCACGGTGTTGCTCACGGCCAAGGTAACGCCCAGCACCAACCAGGGCAGCAAGTGATTGATGTCGCCGTTACCTTGGCGTAAGCCATCGACCAAAGCGTTGATCAGTCCACGCCCCGTTAACACCATGGCAGCGGGCAATAGGCTTTCCAGAAACGCCGTGACAAGAAAGCCGGTCACTAGACCGCGATTTGTGGACCAGGCCAGTTGCCAGACCCAGATCAGCCTATGCCGGAGCGTCGCTAGGTTGATGCTCTTCCATAAAAATTTTCGTGCAATCATTGTAAAGCTCGGAATTGTAATAGACCTGCGGAGAGGCGGGGTAGGATCTGTTTTCGCCCATCAAGCGGATGAGTAAACAATGCTAGCCCGGCAAAATTAACGGACGCCTCTTGCACCGGCCAATAGAGTGGCGGTTGTGGCATGTAGCGACACGATTCTATATTGTGAGGATTCAGCCTAATTTTAAAAATCTGACAGTGCTCAAGCATGCCACTTTTGGGCATGCTCGCTTTTATGCTGACCATTTAATGAGCCTTCCTACGACTAGGGTGATCAATCAAATCTGCTCGGCGACTACAGCCGCAGATTTCGCTGCTGTAGCGCGTGATTTTAATCACCCCTGCTCGTGCTTTTCAAACAGTTTGTTAAATCGTATCTATCCTTGCCAAAAGTGCGCTTTGCTAAATTGATCCCAGCCCAATTTGCCATATCAAGGAATGACCCGCTCAGAAATTCACATAGCCTCATTCAAAATCTTAATAATTCGTGCAGAAGCCTTTCCATCCCAAAATGGCGGAATCGAGCTTGTTTTGGTCAGGGTATAGTCTAGGATTTTCTCAAAGTCCTCTAGATTTTGTAACAATTCATTTGTGCCAAGTTGAATGGTGCTTGGGCGCTCTGTAGTGGGTCTAAATGTCAGGCAGGGAATGCCAAGATAGGTGGTCTCTTCTTGAAGACCGCCGGAATCGGTAAAGACAAAAGTGCTCTCTTTGACTAATTTTATGAAATCCAGATAGAGCAAGGGTTGGACGATACGAATGTTTTTGAACGTCTTATCCATTGAGATTCGTGGATGCACCGGATAAATAAATTTGTGGCCTGTCTTGTCTAGAAACCCAAGGATATGCTGTAATTTTTCGCCATTATCCACATTCGAAGGTCGATGCAGCGTCAACACGGCATAGTCTACAGGTGAAAGATTAAGCGCAGCCAAGATCGAGCGCCCATCGATCAGCGGTTGCAGAGCGATCAGACAATCGATCATGGTGTTCCCAACCAGGTAGACATGATCTGTGCGCGATTCGGCGGCAAGATTTTCAACGCCCGCTTGCTCAGAACAGAACAGGTAATTAGAACAGGCATCCGCCAGAATGCGATTGATCTCCTCTGGCATAGAAAGGTCGCGCGAACGCAACCCCGCTTCAATATGGGCGATTTTTAGGTTTAGCCGAGAGGCGGTTAAGGCAGCCGCCATTGTGGAGTTAACATCGCCAACGACGATAACCAACCTGGGCGAATTTTCACGCCAGTAGGCCTCCAACTGCTGCATGGTGCTGGCAATCATAGCAATTTGTGACTGGCGAAGTGGCTCTAACACCCTATCCGGGGCTTTAATGCCAAGTTGTGCAAAGAATGCCGTAGACATTTTTTCGGCAAAGTGCTGGCCGGTGTGGATCAAAGTGCAGTTGGGCAGTAACCCTAGCAATACTTTGACCTTCATATAGTTAGGTCTTGCACCCACGACAATATGCACAGACTTATGGTTTAATGGCACCCGTTATCTCCTCAACGATTGCGCCATGTCAGAGATGCGGGCCTGCTGTTTTTGATAGGTATAATCCTCCATAATTTTTTTGCGCAATTCTTCAATAATTTCCGTGCGCTCGCGTTCACAACGGAGATAGTAGGTCAGCAGCTCTTTTGTACGTTTTGGTGAAGCTGATTGAGGAATCTCGGGGAATAACGCCGTGAGGGCCGAGCAATTGTCAGAGATTACAAAGATATTGGCCATCGGCATCTCCACGATACGCCGCGGAAACATGGTCGGCTAATTTTTAACAGAACTGATATTCAGGCCAATGGTGTAAGCCGAATATTTTTCAATTAATTCTAAATAGGGATAAGAACCGACAATGTGCGGCTGGCATGGGTCAGGCCATTTTCCGGTGCGTGAAAAGATGTGCAAGCCAAATTCAAGCGCTGGCAGAATTAGATTCTCAAACCCTTGTACACGTTCCTTGTAACGCGGGCGTAGGGTGCCGGCAAAGAACAGCTTTTTTTCTGCATCTTTCGCCAGGTATTGATAGTGGATTTGCGGCTGTGCAGGAAAGCACATGGTATCTACAAGCCCCCGAAAACCGGCGTTCCGATATCTATCCACACAATTTTTATCGGTTGTTAAAATAATATCGCAATTCAAGGCGACGGGCAGGAATTTCTCAAAGTGAGGCGGATCTTCCTTGTTCCAAAAAACCACCGGAATACCTGCACTACGGAACGCTCTGGCCAATTCGATGGGTCGCGACAACAATTCAGCTGGCTTTGAAAAGTTTTGCCAAGCACTCTCGATCAAGAGATAGCGTGGCTGTTCTGTAGCTGGCTTATTGAGTAGGTGGCGCCAACGCTGGTTGCGAAGTCGCATTTTTATGAGTTCGGCGCTCATCATCAAGGGTCGAACGAACGCGCGACGCCACGGTTTTAGATTGTGGAGTGTTTGCGGTGGCAAAATGCGGCTTGCCCCCTCATGGCGCCACCCTTGCCAAGAAAATTCATCGGCCAACAGATACCACGGTCGAGAAGAACTCATCACAGACTTTCTATTCCTCTATATCACCAAGCGATTGCGCTTAACGGTCATCAACCCCGGCATCAAGCAACCCTTACGGTTATTAAAGCAGATACGCGCTGGTTTGCGCTTTTGTTAGCATAAGGAATTCATTTGCAGTTTAGCATAATTTTCACCTGGCAGGAATTACATTTGCCTTACACAATCCATTAGCTTGTCCATAATTTCTAGTCACCAAACGAGCAATCCGCCACTTTTTCAGCTCGACTGATGTATGGCGCATAGAATAACTGGCTTTCCTTTCGCCAATCAGTGCCCGCCGGCGGCTTGTCATGACAAGGAAAGTTACCACTCCCATTTCTGACGCATCGCCCAAACCCTGCCCAGCCGGTTGGCGGCTCCAGGCTAATTACAGTACGGACGCCAGATTGGAGAGCAATGCCTGGTGCTCAAAGGTACAAAACGCAGCCTGCTCGTCATTTAGACCATAGGAGACCACCCACTGGCCACCGTCCCGTAGAACAGCGCCGCAGGGAAAGACCGAGCGGTCGGCATAGGGATTGAGCGATTCGGCAAACAAGCGCCGATCACTGGGTTGCGGCGCCAAGATCGGCTGAGGCGTAAAACAGACCGGTGCAAAAGGGGGCTGGGCACGGAATGCATAAAACCCGACCACATACCAACGCTGCTCAAAACGCTGGCGATACTGTTCCAGCAGTTGTGCGAGGCGTGTCCGCCGCACCAGCGGGACCTCAACGCCACGGGACAAAGGGCTTTGAAGGGCGGATGTAGGGCGCGTTGGCCGGCGGCGCTTCAACCAATAATAGGCAGCCTGCGCCGCCGGGCGAGCCAGGCGATCGAGGCGGCTACTGGAAGACCAGGAATGAAAAAAACTGTAATAATAATCGCCCATGCGCACTGGTGGCGTCCCACCGCGCAATTCACCATAGCGCCGGGCATAACCGTAATCATCCCAAACGACACGATGGATCGGACGACACATCACATGGTCCGACGGGGACAAGTCCAGGTGGAGAATCACATGCGGCGCCAGCCGATAGACAGCATAGAGTTCCTCGGCATGGACAAAGAGCAGCCAACTTTTTTCCGTCCGCTGGCGTGGCCCCGCGAGCAGCAGCGGACGCGCCGCACCGATAGGCCGCAAAGTCACCAGGTCGAGCTCGACCAGCACCATACCATTCGGCTGCCCCGGTCGATAGTAGTCGTAATAGAGCCACAGCCGCCCCTGATAGCGGATCAAGCGCGGGTCTTGTGGCAACAGGCCCCCGTCAACCATCAGATCAGAAAGTGGCAACACCGTGGCCGGTTGCACACGCAGACGCTCATCCAACCGACAGATGGCGATATGATGGCCGTCCGGCTTGAAGTCAACCCGATAGGCCAGCACCCACTGCCCATCCAGGCAAAGGATGGCCGGATTGAAGATTCGCACTGGCGGCGCGGCTTGCGCCTGCCACGCGGGGGGCAGCATCGCCGCGGCATCAAACAATTGGCGCGCCATTGCGAATGCTTTCTTGGCTATGGCGCTGGGCCAGATCGCGTTGGAGAATTTTGACCAGCTCACCTTGTTGGTTGCGCTTGCGACGGCCTAAGTTTGCATCATGCAACCGGCGTTTCGCAACCACGTTGGGTAAGTCCCGCATCTTCAGTTGGGCATTTTTGGCCCGCAGAAACCAGTCCAAGAAATAGCCGGTTTGCCAGACGGGATCAAAGCCGCCAATTTGGGCAAAGACCGCTTGCCGCACAAGCATGGCGCTGGGAATATGGCCGACAAAAATTTCGGTGGGTGGGATCGCTTGGCCCGGTGAATAGAACTCGGGGCTGCGAAATTGTTCAACCCCACCAAAGACCAGCGCCAGATCTGGGTCAGCATCAAAGGCTGCCTTTTGCTCGGCCAATTTTGTAGGCAGCCAGAGATCGTCGGCATCCAACACGGCAAAAAAATCGCCCTGCGCGAGCCGCACAGCCGTGTTGAGTGCCGCGGCGGCCCCGCTTTGTGGCTGCCAATGGTAGCGCAGATGCGGCAAGAAACGTTGCACGACCGCGGCACCGCCATCGGTAGAACCATCATCCACCACCACAATTTCGGCAGGCGCCAGCGTTTGGGCGAAGATGCTCTCTAGCGCGGCGCTGACATAACGTTCGGTATTGTACAATGGCATAATCACACTAATGGTCATATTGCTTTACCTCGGCATGTAGCTGGCGGAGTTCGGCCGTTGTGCGTTGCACCCGCTCAAGCAGTGTGGCATCTTCTAGAACCGGCAAAGCAGGCAACGGGCGTTGGTGGTGGAGCGCCGGAAAAAACTCAGCAAAATAAAGTTCAATCGGGGTAAATTGTTGGTCACTTAACCGCAGGCGCTCCCCCTTCAGCCATTGTTTGGCATAAATTTTCAGCTGTCTGACCCAAGAGAGCGTCTGCACATTGGTTAAGCGGCTTACCCCACCTAGATGCCGCAACGTTGCGCTCGGTTGGTACAAGAAGGTTGCGCCTTGCAGATGCAAAAACAGATTGAAGACGCGGGCCGTGTCGTAACGGGGATAGACCAACCCAGACTCGGTGAGTTGCTTTTGCAGCGCAACGGGGATCTTTTCCCAATGATAGCCTTCAAAGCCAATCCCGATGGCGCGCCGCAAAGCAGTCACTCGTTGGTTATTGTAGATTGCAAAATAGGTGCTGCCCAAGCAAAGCCCACTCTTGGTGCGGTTAAAGCGCCCATCCAACAAGGGATAACCATCCGGCATGACCCATCCCTCGGCGGGCTGTTCGAGTGGTGCGCCAGAGAAGAGACCGACAGGAGAGCCGTCCTGTAAATAGGATTCAAATTCTGGCATAAAATTGCCCGCGGCATAGATGTCTGAATCCATAAAACAGAAGTAGTCACTATCATTGTGCGCTTGCAGATAATTGAGCGCCGGCCCATGCCCCATCATGCGTGCGCTGGGTAAGCGCAAAAATTGCAAACGCGGATTGTGTTGGCAAAAATCTACCAACAACTGCGCTTCTTGGCGCGTGCAGCCATTGGCGACCAGGCGAAAGGTGCAATCCGACCATTGTAACAGGCTATGCACCAGAAAAAGCAGTGGCCGCACAGAACCAGGCGTATAGATGATGTGAAAACAAAAAGACACAGTGGTTGTTCTCGCTAATGATTGGGCGGAGATGGGAGAGCCTAGCCTAGAGCATTAAAATGCTCGGCTGACAGCGCAGGTTTCAACCCTGCTGCTACTCCAGAAAAGTGTCGCTTGGCGAGATCTCCAATGGGTTACCCGCCATCCCGGCCCTTCAATTCAGCCTTGTATAAAGCTGATCATAGGCATCGACATAATTCTCCCAGGCAAAGTGGGTCAGGGCATGATGACGAGCGGCTTGCCCCATCTGTTGCGTTTGGGCAGGGTGTGTCAATAATTCGACAATCCCCGCCGCCAACGCAGTTGGACTCTCTGGTGCCACCAATAATCCAGTCTGCTGATGAATGATAATTTCGGGCAGGCCACCCACTTGCGTCGCAACGACTGGCCGCGCCATTTGGGCGGCCTCCAGCGCCACAAGGCCAAATGGTTCATGCCAGCGCGAAGGCATCAGCACCAGGGTCGCCGCATTGAATAATGCGCTGATCTGCGGCCAAGGTTGATGGCCGATGAAGCAGACACGGTTCGCTAGACCCCACTGTTGCACTTGTGTTTCTAACGCTGGGCGCACGGGTCCCTCCCCGGCGATCCAGAAGATGAGCCGAGGATAGGTGTCGGCCAGTTGTTGGAAGGCCGCCAGCGCCAGATCCACGCCTTTTTCCGGCACGAGTCGCCCCAAGAAGAGCAGGCGCGGTGCCGCAAAGTCCAAAGGGGTTGGCATCATGGCCGGCAACGGCAAAGCGCAACGAAGCGTAGAGGTACGTGATGCCAGCTCCGAGACGACGCGCAGCAGATCCGTGCACATGGTCTCCGAACCAGCCGTAATCCACGTGGCCGAGCGCAAACATTGGCCTAATATCGTATCGGTGCGAGCATCAAAATTGGTAAAGCAGTTATGCACTGTGACCAACAGGGGCGCCGGTGCAATCTGGGCGGTTTGCAGCTGAAAATAGGCCAGCGGTGTCGGCCCGCCGAGGTGGAGATGAATGAGATCGGGCTGAAACGCTTGTTTGATCGCGGCAATTTCGCGCTGGATCGCCAAAATCTGGCGCAGATTTTTGCTACTAAGGGCTTCGATCATCGGAAAGCGATAGACCGGCATTGCCTGGTAATCCATCTGCTCCGGCAAGGCCAACCGGCCATGCGCCGTCACGATTACAAATTCATGGCCCCGCGTGCTGAGTGCAGCCATTAGCTGGGCGCTGATAATCTCAATGCCCCCAGTATCAGGCCAAAAGAGCGGAGCATAAATTAAGACCTTCATAGGCTCGCCTTGTCGGGGTGCAGTGTGGATAACGAGGGGGTGGAGTCAGACCAATAGGTCAGTGCGGGTAAGGTTGGATCAGTTCGGCTTATACTCCGTCGCTCCAATGATTTTTTCAACGCCAACGCCAGTTCGCTCCGCACCCTCGTCTGCTGATTGGTCAGATTATGAGGATGGCGTCGCGCCAAGACTGTTATTGCTGGATGCGTGACAATGACAATCCCTGCTTCGCGCGCCCGCATAAACCAATCAATATCTTCAGCACTAAAATAAGTCTCATCAAATGTTCCAAGTTGATCAAAGACCTTACGCCGCACCAGCGCACATTGCAGCATCAGGAGGCGATGCGGCGTAGACCAGGGTTGAAAGGTAGGCGCACCGGTTGCACTGCTCGTTTGCACAAGAATCTGCAAACAGCCCAGGGCGAGACCAGCCGTTGGGTTTGCATTGAGACAGGCAAGCTGTTGCGACAAGCTATCCCCAGTCCAGATATCATCAGCATCTAAAAAGGCAATCAATTCACCGCGCGCCAACCGCAACCCTGTATTGCGGGCCGCCGCCGGACCACCGTTGGCGCGGTACACATACTGCACTCGATCACCAAATTGTTGAGCAATTTGTGCCGTGCTGTCGGTTGAACCATCATCAATGATGATCACTTCTATTGGCCGATAATTTTGGTCTAGGATACTAGTCAATGCGTCAGCCAGAAAGGCTTCGCCGTTATAAACGGGTACAATTACACTCACAAACGGTCGTTTAGGGTCGAACATCTACAATTACCTTTCCTACGGTCATGGCGCCAGCAATTGTGTGATCACCTTGGGAATCTGGGCCAAATCTGTGCCTAATTCCAGCCAGTAGCATGGCAATCGGCGTAAAACTTGGCTTAATTGGTGGATCGTCTGGGTGTTGGTGCCGGGCAGTTGAAAAGTTGTGCTGGGTGCAACGGCCAACAGCGCGTCCACCGCCGAAGCCGGCTGAAGGCGGGTGGCGCGTTCACCGGTTCTTTTGGGGATGAGGATCGCCCGAAGCGGCAATTGCTGGGCGATTTGGTCGCCAAACGATTCATGTAAAAAGTACAATTTTTTGTCAGCATAGGCATAAGGGGCGTCGTTGAGCGCCGCCTGCAATCGGGGAAAGCGGTCGAGATCGGCCATGTGGACTTTGCCCGAGCTATAGAGGCTATGGACCTGCGGTGGGTCTTCACCAGCCAGCAAGCAGTAATCATCCCCAACGTACAACATTTCATCATTTAGACAACGCAATGCCGTGGTCGATTTGCCGGCGCCGCTGTTGCCCACCAAGAGGACGGCGCCCGCTGCGGTCCCAACAGCCGCGCCATGCACCACTTGAAGCTGATGCTGACCTAGCCACCAATGCAGCAACAATAAAAGCGGCGCGCCCCCTTCATAGACAGGCAATTGTTGGGCATCTTGGGTCCAATAGATCGCCAGGTTGCGGGTTTTATCAAATAGACTCAATACTTGATGGGTAGGTTGCAAGAAGGCATGAAGCGTGGCAGTATGCGCGTGAATGCCCCACAGTTGGGGTCGGCTATACGCCTGCTGCCATGCGGTGGGCAAGGGCGGCAGAGTCACCCCGCTGCTGGCGCTATCCCAGAGACAAACCGTTAACCCAGGCGTTACGGTCCTCGTCGCCGCCAGGTGTGCCAAGGCTGGGGTGAGCAAGGTGACCAGGGCCGGATTGGCAAAACGGAGTTGCATTGGCAGATTGCCAATCTGATAGTAGCGTTCTAGTGGTGCACAGGCGGCTTGCTGGACCTGCTCAAACGCGGCCAAAACCTTGGCCATAAAATCAGCCAGGTTCACACTAAGGCTAGTTTCGCTGGATTGTTCACACAATCGCGCCCCTGCGAGTGGTTTATGAATGCTTAACATGCGGCCAGCCGGTCTCATCGACATCATGGATCGGATCCAAAAGCAGCAAGTTTTGCATATCGGTGTATTTGCGCAGCAATGGCAGCTCAAAAGGGATCGTGACGCGCGGCGAAAACGGTCGTGTTGACGATATTGGACTAGCCATTGCCTCGCTTGGCGCAACTTCTGACACGATCAACTGCTCTTGCTGCAAGTCAGCCAGAAAGCGGTTTACCGCCTGCTCAATGGCATCCACATCACTTTGATGGGTCGCGACCAGGGCGGTGACAATCTCTGGTGTACTCGTCGTTTGCGCCAAGTACGACCAAATTTGTGCCGCGTTTTTATTCAAGCTGTAATAGTTGCCACTGTCGAGATGAATCGCCACTACTTCATGTTCAAAAATTTCATGAACGACCGTGGGGGTATTAATCCGAAAGTATCCTGCAACATTCATCATGATGTTCCTTCTCATTCTCCTCACGTACCCGTTTTTTGTTCTTGCAAGCAAGGTTTACGCACGGTCTAGCACGCTCTTAATGTGGACAAAGCCAAACAATCTTACATTTATCTTAAATTTCCATTTATTATACGTAATTTTATCGATTGTAACATCGGCCATTTTGCGTAAAGATTGCCAATCAATCGAGTAAACAGGATCAGTAAGCAGGGGTTGGGTACCGAATATAAAATCTTACTATTTTCTGATCTTCTGAGTTAAGATAAATTATAAGTGAGCCTGATAAGCTGTCAATAGGTTTTTGTCCATAAATCGTAACGAAAGCGGAAATAAGTCTGTAATTTATTTGTAAGCATATTTCCCATTAGATAAACAAAAGATCCTGAAACTTAGGATCGCGCCTTCCCGGTGTGGCAACCCTTTGACAGAAGCCACGAAGCCAGTTATGATCTCTTTCTAATTTTTATCTCCAGCTTCCCAGCACGACCAATTCGTAGTACGGTTTAGATCAACTTCATCCTGATGCCCAAGCTGACGCCGCCATCATTTCCAAACCCATAAGGAACCCAGCCATGAAACGCTACGGACAAGTCCTCGGCATCAAGCCCGAGCATATTGAAGAGTATTCTCGATTGCACGCAGCCGTGTGGCCAGAAGTGCTCAAGACGATTCACGAATGCAATATCCGCAATTATTCAATCTATCTACACGACAAAACACTGTTTGCTTATTTTGAATATCACGGCGACAATTTCGAAGCCGATATGGCCAAGATGGCAGCAGATCCCAATACGCAACGTTGGTGGGAGGTTTGCACGCCCTTGCAAGAGCCACTGCCGACACGAGCGCCAGGCGAATGGTGGGCGGCGATGCAGGAAGTATTTCATACGGATTAATAACGAAGACGTGATAAGTGAGATCAAGCGACCTTTTTCACTTATCACTTATCACGTCTCTATATCAAAAGGATTTTCACCCATGATTCAAGGTTTTTGGCATGTCTCATTTACCGTGAGCAATTTGGAAGCGTCAGTTAAGTGGTATACCGAGGTATTGGGGTTGGAGTATGTGCGTGGGCAAGTGCAGGCCAACGCATACACGGCCAAGTTAGTGGGTTTCGAGAATGTTCACCTGAAAGTGGCCCAGTTGCGCGTGCCAGGATTGGCGGTGCCGCGCTCCATGCACCATATCGAAATCATCGAATATGTAAACCCACGCGGTGAAGACATTCCGCTCGACACCAATCGCACCGGCGTTGGCCACTGGGCATTCCAAACCGACAACTTGCAGGCCGAGTATGAACGCCTGGTCAAGTTGGGCGTCCAGTTCAAATCAACCCCGAACGCCATCGAAGCGGGCGTCAATAAAGGTGGTTACGCCGTCTATTTCACTGATCCAGATGGGATCACATTAGAACTGATTCAACCAGAACTGATTCAACCACCACCAATTTGATTTACGATTTTTGATTTACGATTTACGAGGGATTGATGGGTAGAGTTTATGGTTTCTGCTCTCACACCTTGGAGAGCAGAATTATTATTTTAGGTCTCTTAACTTCGTAAATCAAAAATCGTAAATCGTAAATTCTCAACGAGGAGTTTTCGCATGGAACAAAGATTGCTCGGCAAAGTCGCCATTGTCACCGGCGCAGGCCAGGGGATTGGCCAAGGGGTGGCGACGCGACTGGCGCGTGAAGGCGCCAGCGTGGTGATTGCGGACTATAATGCAGAAACAGCCAATGCCACAGCGCAAGAAATTGCCCAGAGCACAGGCAGCGCCACGCTGGCTTACTCGATTGATATTTCTGATGTTACAGCGGGCCAGATCATGGTGGATGCGGTGGTTGCCAAGTTTGGTCATATCGATATTTTGATCAACAATGCCGGTCTAAGCCAGACCAAACCCATGCTGGAACTGACACCGGCTGATTGGGATCGCATTTTGAACGTAAACCAGCGCGGCATGTTCTTTGTCCTACAAAGCGTAGCCACCCAGATGATCCGTCAGATTCCCGAAAATGAGCGGCCCACTTCTACCATGGCCGATGTGGTTACGATCAAAAAGAGCGAGACAAAAACGAGCGATATCCCCGTTCGCAATCACGGCAAAATTGTCAACCTCTCGTCGATTGCCGGGCGGCGCGGACGGCCACTGGCCACCCACTATGCGGCCAGCAAAGCGGCTGTGATCAGTATCACCCAGTCCGCCGCCCTGACATTGGCCCCGTATAACATCACCGTCAATGCCGTCTGTCCTGGTGTCGTCCCCACCCAAATGTGGAAAGACATCGACGCCGATCGGGGTCGCCTCTTCGGTTCACAGCCAGGTGAAGCAATGGCAGCCTTTGTCAACACCATCCCGTTAAAACGCGCCTCGACGCCCGAAGATATTGCCGGACCAATCGCCTTTTTCTGCTCCGCCGATGCCGATTATGTCACCGGTCAGGCTTTGAACGTTGATGGCGGGTATGAGATGGATTAGGGTAATGCGTGATGCGTGACGGTATAATTTCCCTCATCACCTACGATAGACCAGCTATAGTCAAGAAAGCTACAGATGCCGACACACGTAACCGATTCTCTGATTTTTCGTGATTTCTATAACACGGACGAGTTGCGCGCGATCTTTGATGATCGTCATCTCGTTCAATGTTGGTTGGACACCGAGGCGGCCTTGGCGCGTGCCCAAGCCAGTTTACAAATTATTCCAGCAGATGCAGCAGCTGAAATTACGCGCCAGGCCAAAGCCGAATTGCTTGATTTTGACAAACTACGCCAGAGTACAAATCTGGTCGGTTATCCGATTGTGGGGCTCGTGAAACAGGTGGCAGAATTGTGCCAGGGTGATGCCGGACGTTATGTCCACTGGGGCGCCACCACGCAGGATATCATGGATACGGGTAACGTGTTACAACTGCGCGCCGCCCTTGCCGTTATCGAACGCGATGTGGCAAAGCTGATCGATCGGTTGAGCGCGTTGGCACAGACCCACCGTGATACGGTGATGGCCGGGCGCACCCACGGTCAGCACGCGTTGCCGATTACCTTTGGCTATAAGGTGGCCGTGTGGGTGGATGAATTACAGCGGCATGCTGAACGATTCCAGCAATGTCGCCCACGTTTATTACGCTGCTCGTTCAATGGCGCGGCTGGCACGTTGGCCTCATTAGGCGATCAAGGGTGGGCCGTCCACAAGAATTTGGCGGATGAGTTGGGTTTGGCCCCCGCTTCGATTGCCTGGCACAGCGCGCGCGATAGCTTTGCCGAATTTGTCGGGCTGTGTGGTCTGCTCACCGCTACGTTGGGCAAGCTGGCGCGTGAAATTGCGCGCCTTCAGCAAAATGAATTCGGTGAAACGGAAGAACCCTTTGTGTTAGGCAAAGGCAGTTCGAGCACCATGCCGCAAAAGCGCAACCCCATTCTGTGCGAAGCCACCATTGGCATTGCCCAAATCGTCCGGCAACATGTGCCGAGCATGCTCAGCGCTATGCAGCCGGAACATGAGCGGGCAATGGGTGAATGGCATGTCGAATGGGACGTCTTGCCGCATACTTGCCAGTTGACCGGCGCGGCCTTGCAGCATAGTTTGGGGATTTTTGATGGGCTGGTGGTGCATCCAGAGCAAATGCGCCAGAATCTGGACCTGACGCATGGCTTGATTGTGGCCGAAGCCGTGATGATGCACTTGGGCCAGTTTATCGGCCGCCAACAGGCGCATGAAGTCGTCTACGAAGCTTGTGCGCACGCGCTGGCCAATCAACAATCGTTGTACGAAGTGCTACTCGCAACCCCAGCGGTGATCGAACATCTCAACAGCGAAGCTTTACAAAAATTACTTGACCCAGCCAATTATGTCGGTCTAGCGCCTTTCTTTGTTGACAACGTAACAAAACTCGTGACCAATGGCTGAAACTGATAACCCTCTAAAACGCTTGATCGACTCGGCCATTTTCGATTTCGCCAGCTGGCTACTCGACGCCGAAGTGCAAACTGTCGATGCCATGAATATTGAATTACTGGCCGAACTGGTGCGCGTCGATCAGTTATTTCGCGTCACATTACAGGATGGGCGCACAACGTTACTCCACATTGAGTTTCAGGGCAAAAGTACACATCGACCAATGAAGTGGCGTATGTTAGAATATATGACACGCATTGCCGATGTTGAGCAAGGGCTTGACTTGTTGAGCGTTGTATTTTATGTGGGTGCTGGGGCTGGAGCTTCCGACAGAGGCAACTATCAAGTCAACTCGCCAGATGGCTCGGCTAGTATCAAATGGCAGTATCGGGTAATTCATCTTTGGAAAATGCAGGCGCAAGACCTATTGGCTTTGCAACGACCTGGCTTGTTGCCATTGGTGGGGCAGACCCAGATTGATAATCCGCAAGCTGTGCTTCCCCGAGTGGTTGATCAGTTGACACAGATCGAAGACGAGGAATTAAAGCGACGTTTGTTGAACAGTCTACTGGCGCTGGTTGAGGATAAGGAGCTATCGATCATGATTGAGAAATTAGTAGAAGAGGAAGGGTTGTTGATGGACACCCCATATCTGCAACGTGTCCGTGAGAAGGGCCGTGAGGAAGGTCATCAAGCAGCTCTTAAAGAAACTCGCCGCCAGGATATTTTAAACGCCTTGGTTTTACGCTTTGACCCAGCAGCTTCGGTGTATCGAGAAATCGAAAAAAATGTGATTAGTGTCAATAGTGATGACTCACTAGCACGCCTCTTTACAGCGATAATTCAGGCGCCCACGTTGGCCGATTTTCAGGAGATATTACACCAAACAATTGCGCCCGTGTAACGAGGAGACCAGCATGACCACTGCTGAACAAATTACCCTTTGGGCTGACAAGTTGCGTGACATCTCGGCCTTGGGCTCACATTATGCCGAAAACATTTACGAGAAGCAGCGCTATGTAGAGATCCAAAAGCTGGCAATGGCCATGTTTGCTTTTGCCACAGCCAAGCCACTGGTGCAGATAGAACCGCTGCTGGCGCCGATCTTCTCCCATGCTACGCCTTTTACCGTTGGTGATGCAGCGGTGATTGATGATGCCGGACGGATTTTGTTAATTCAGCGGGCCGACAATCAACAATGGGCCATGCCAGGTGGCGCTTTTGAGGTGGGTGAAACACCGGCAGAGGGCGCCGTGCGAGAGGCGCTCGAAGAAACGGGCGTTGTCTGTCAAGCGGTCGCATTGGTAGGGGTCTTCGATTCGCGTTTTTGTGGCACAACGAGCGCTCATCAAATGTATCAGTTTACCTTTCTGTGCAAACCGACGGGCGAAACAGTCGCGGCCTCTCACGCCCATGAGGTGGTACAAACACATTGGTTCTCAGAAGACGAGTTGCCACCCAACATCGACAAGGGACACATTACACGGATCCCGATTGCATTTCAGGTGTGGCGTGGCGAAAGCCAAGCTTTTTTTGATCGATAAGATAAACACGAATAAAATTTGATTGGAAATGATTCATGGCAACGGATATTATCATGCCCAATCTGGGCTTTGATGTACAACAGGCACGCCTGATCGAGTGGGTAAAAAAACCAGGCGACACCATTAAACAAGGTGAGATTCTGGCGGTGGTCGAATCGGACAAAGCCAATGTCGAATTGGAGAGCATTGCCAGTGGCGTGATCTTAGAACAACTGGCCGAAGCCGGCGTTGAAGTGCCTGTCGGCTCGGTGATCGCCCGCATTGGTCAAGCAACGGAGATGAAGACAGCCGCGCCAACCGTCCAGCCAGCACCATCAACACCTGCGGCGCGCCCCGAAGAGACCAGCAAGACCGCTGATGTCTCACCAATTGCCCGGCGCCTGGCAGAAGATAACAAGGTTGATTTGACCACACTGACAGGCAGCGGCCCGCGTGGCCGCATTACCAAGGAAGATGTCGAAGCGGCCATCGCAAAGCCCGCGACTCTTGCTATCCCAGGGCAAGGCGCGGAGACTGGCGGTGTGCGAGCTCTACCCAAGGTGCGCAAAGCAGCCCGTGAAGCGGGGATCGATTTAGCGACGGTGTTAGCCAGTGGGGCGCATGGCGTCACCACCATGGCGGATCTAGAGACCCATCAGCAATTGGCCAAACCAGTGCAGCCGACGCCAGCCGCGCAACCCGTTATACAAGCAGCGCCCGTAGCCCCCGCGACCCCAAGCCCAATGCGCGAAGGGGCGCAGGTGATTCCGTTAAGCCGTATGCGCCAGATTATTGGCAAGCGGCTCAGCGATAGCATGCGCGAGGCGCCACATTTTTATGTCACTGGCGAATTTGACCTGGATAGCGCGTTAAAACGTTTAAATACCCTACCCGAACCACGCCCTGGTGTTAATGTACTGATTCAATATTTGGCTATCCAAGCGCTGCGGCGCGTTCCGGCGCTCAACGCCACCTATGAAAACGAGACACTCTATCGCCACGACAGCGTCAATCTTGCGGTCGCGGTGGCGTTGGAGGATGGCCTACTTACCCCCGTGTTGGCTGGTGCAGAACGGTTCTCCTTGGAAGGTTTGGCGCAAGAGACGCGTGGGTTGATTCAACGCACACGCGCCAACAAGTTGCAACCAAACGATCTGCAAGGTGGCACCTTCACGATCAGCAACCTCGGTGTCATTCGTCAAGTCGATCAATTCACCGCTGTGATTAACCCGCCACAGGTTGCGATTCTGGCCGTGGGCACGGTCAAGCAACGCCCAGTAGTGATCGATGGCGGCTTGCACATTCACCAGACGGTCCACTTGACATTGAGCGGCGATCATCGGGTGGTAGACGGCATGCATCTCGGCCAATTCATGGCGGCATTCCAGGCCGAACTCGACTATTTCAGCAAGTAAATTGTTCATTAAATAATCCGGTACTCAACGCATTTAAACACTTAAAAACTTAATAAACACCGCAGTAAGGACGAAGGCCCCACCCCGGTCCTCCCAAACAGGAAGGGAGCCGTTTGTTGGACAAAATGACCAATACACTTTGCCCCTGATCAATCCCCTCCTTGTTTGGGGAGGGTTAGGGTGGGGCCTTCGTCCTTACTATTTCAGCACGTAGATTTTATGCGCAGAGCGTAGATTTCAGGTACAAGAAACCCGACCTTTTTCTTTGCAAACTCTCCGCCTTTGCGTGAGTCATTTTTAGAACAGGAAAAATACGATGGCACAAGCATTAGAAGTAGGCACTCGCCAGGACATCCTGCGGCGCATGTTGGAAATCCGCATCACCGAGGAGCAGATTCAGAACTTATTTTTACAAAATTTAATTCGTGGTACAACCCACTTGTGTATCGGCCAAGAAGGTTGCTCGGCCGGTGTGATCTGGGCGCTGCAAAAGGGCGACACGGTCACCTGCACCTATCGTGGCCACGGCCATGCCTTGGCGATGGGCATGACTGTCAAGGCCATGATGGCCGAAATGATGGGTAAGCAGAGTGGCGCTTGTAAAGGCAAAGGCGGCAGCATGCACATGACCGACGCCACGATTGGGCTGCTTGGCGCCAACGCGATTGTCGGCGCACAATTGCCCATTGCCGTCGGCGCGGCGCTCACGTATCAGGTCAAGAAGCTACCGCATGTGGCAGTCAGCTTTTTTGGCGAAGGGGCATCCAACATTGGCACGTTCCATGAAGCGCTGAACATGGCGGCCGTCTGGAAATTGCCGATCGTCTTCTGCTGCGAGAACAATCGTTATGGCGAATACAGTGCACAGGAGAAGACAACACCTGTAGCTGATATTGCCACGCGCGCGATCGCCTACAACATCCCTGGCGTTGTGGTCGATGGTCAGGATGTGGAGACGGTGCATGCCGAGGCGTTGATCGCCCTGGAGCGCGCCCGCAGTGGCGGCGGCCCAACCCTGCTCGAATTAAAAACTTATCGCTATCGCGGCCACTCGCGCACCGACACCGCACCTTATCGCGTGGCCGGTGAACTGGATGAATGGCTGAAGCGCGATCCGATCAATTTATTAAAAGAGAAGATGATCGCCGCCAACCAATTGGATGAGACCGAATTTGATGAGATGAAAGAAGCCGCCACCCAACTGGTCTTTGATGCGATTGAATGGGCCAAAGCCGAAGCTTATCCGCCGCTTGAGGCGCTATACACCGACGTTTATTACGAAGAATAAGATGATTTACGATTTTTGATTGACGATTTACGAAGT
>JAPLGZ010000616.1 GCA_026389895.1 Chloroflexota bacterium
TCAGTATAAAGCATAGATCCTGTGCAATCAAATTGCTTAAAAATGAAGGTGGTCTCTCGATTTTGGAGAAATCTTTTAAGAAAGAGTTCTCCTGCCCAGAACCGTCCTGGTTGTGTAATTTTTACTCGTAACTGATTTGGCTCTTGTATAGCCAGGGGGAAAAGTGCTCTATTTTTTTATTGGTATTCCACTGCTACTCTATTTGATTATTCCTTACTGGTAGCTGGGCTGTTTTTGTGCTTATCGGTTGAATCGGTAGGGGTGGATTGAATCATTAGATCGATGAACCTAAAAAGAGCCACTAGAAGCTAACCTAGTGACTCTTTTATTTTGTCAGATGCCGTAATAATAATGTAATCTATCTAAGTGTTACTTGTGCGCTTCAGAGCACACCTTATTTGTAACAAGCGACTTGGCACTTTTTTTGACTTTTATAACCACGCACTACTTTGTTTGGCTTGGCCATGCCGCTCTCTGCCAAACAGCAAACCTCACTGTTGTGGATTTCGCAACTGGTGCTGTGGCTTTAGTCGCCTAGTGTCATACATAAAAGACTTTGCTTCACACATCGACATCAAACACTGGATCAACACTGCCGAGTAATGACCAATGGCTACCCCCTGGATACTTGCGACCTGGATAACTATCATATTTGCGCTAGCTATTTTGTTTTTCCTGCGTTGGTATGATCGCTAGAGATTTATGGCAGGGATAAATCCCGTAGCTCGCTCTTAGAAACTGTTTAAAAAGCCTCGCTGCATTAAACAGTTTCTTAAATTTGCTCAAGCCTGTCGGAGAAACGGCTATCGGTGGCTGACTCTACGATGCAAAATGGGCTTGGGCGACCCTTTCGCAATTGGCCTGGCCTCCTCCTGGTGCTGTTACGCACCGCCTCACGATCTACCCTTCGCTATAAAATCTTTTGCCCTCAAATCAGCATCAAACAGAGAATTTTGTGGAGGTAGGGTGCGGGGCCTGTCAATAGCCCCGTTCTCCATTTGATTTTTGAGGATAGACATTTAGATCGACTTTGTACAATTTTCAATCGGTGTTTCCCCTCCGTACGCATTTGGCGTGGCGCAACTTAAGCTTTGCCTTTATCCGCCTACGCGTCAATGGAATTTTTTCCCGAAAATTCACGCAAACACGCCACAAAACGCCTAATTAAACGTTTAATAAACGCTCGGTCGTTATACTCTAATAATATAGCATTTAATTTACGATGATTCATTTTACGGGGAGGAAAGGCCATGATGTTTGAAAAATCTTTAGAAACAAACCCGCCAAGCGAATGTAAGCAACTGCTCGAAATTGTTCTGTCGGACATGATTGAATTGATGAACCACCCATTGATATGGTGCCAGATGCCACGGATCAAAGAGCACCTTGATGCGAAGAATGTCGCCGCTGCGATCCCTGGCCTTTGTCATCGATGGTAAATTCGCGGGCTGGATCGGTGGTGAGCGTTTTATTCGCTATCGGTTAACCTAAGCTCTCCAGAGCAATGTGAAAGAGAACAATGTATCTTAATCTAGATATGCGGCGTATATACAGGTAGATGGTATATGGTTTTCAATGCGCTTAGAATAGCAAGTGATGCAAGCCGGCTTTGGCCTTTTGGTTTGCTGAAAGCAATGTATGTGAGCGTCAAAAGTTATTGGACTGTGGATCTTCGCGACAGTTTTGGCCGTGTTGAGCGATTGAAGTGCAGGTTGATCGTTGCTTATGTCATCGGCAAGCAATTTCTGCCAATGTTGGCCGGTGTTCATGGCGCACAGACGAAAGAGTGGCCGTTTAAATTTTTTTTGAGACAGACCCGCACCACGCCTACAGCTTACCTGTACAGCTGTTGCGCATCTGATTTTGAGTTTTGCCGAGTCGCTGCTTCTAGAGAAGCTGCATTCATTTTCATCCCCCCACTGTCAGCCGGGTCTGATCCTTTGGGATC
>JAPLGZ010000716.1 GCA_026389895.1 Chloroflexota bacterium
GTGGGACATGCCACCCGCGCCAACTGTGAATAAACAAAATCGACCGTCTTGCGCTCGATTTCGTTGTGATCAAACAAATCACCAGCGATCAGAAATAGATCGCTGTCCGTATCGAGCACGGTATCAACCACTTGCGAGAAAGCCTCGCGCACCTTGATACCGTCCGGCTCGTCGTTGAGATGAACGTCAGACGTATGCGTAATTTTGAGGGCGCGAATCATGTGGACACTTAGGCGTGGCTAAATAGAATATCGCCGATGTTATAGTAAAATCATCCGCGATAGTTCTCGCAAAACGAGACCCACGTGGCAACCCGATAAAATGCGTAGCCGCTCAGCAGTATCCGGTAAGCGGCAATAGCCAAACGGAGGAACGAATACTGTTAACGGTGACGCAATCCCGCAGAAACCCGGCGGCGATGAAATATGTGGGCGGCAAGCAAGCGCAAGCTGAGTGTGATTTTGGTTTTTGCTTTTCAAGCACGAGGACATCGGTTTTGCAGTTACTGCGCGCAGGGCTTGCGGCGGATGGAATTGCAAAGCAAACCATCGTCTGGCAAATGAGAAGCGCGGCTGGATCACCATCCGGCCATGCAAAGTGAGCTGAAGCGGTCGAAGGAAGAGGGCGCTTAGTCTGCGTGGAGGTAGCCGCTCGGATCGGCGATGAGGTAGAAAGCCGACTGGCCCGTGGAAACGCAGGCGCGACACCGGTCCCAACCGCCAAGCTAGTTCCGATGCCGCGCCCCGAAGCCCCAACCGCGGCAACGTTGCCTGCATAGTATTTCACGAAGCGCACGTCGCCGTCGACTCCCCATTGGCCCTGAGTGCCAATGGATATCCCCGGAAGACGCTACCTGTGCGTCGGCTGCCGCACCCCCGTGCTGATCTGCAGCTATTGTGATCGCGGCAACCGCTACTGCGCCGAGGGATGCGCACTGCAGGCGCGTCGCCAGTCAATGCGCTCTGCCGGCAATCGCTATCAAGACGCGCATCGTGGCCGTCGCGCCCATGCCGAACGCCAGCGTCGATACCGGGCCCGACAGCAGAAAGTGACGCATCAGGGTTCCCCGCCACCGCCGCCGCCTGTTCCACTGGCAGCCGAACCGACAGTGAAGAAATCCACGTCATCGCTGCTCTGGCACTGCCACTTCTGCCATCAGGTGCTGCCGGAATTCGTGCGTCAGGACTTTCTGCGCTGTCGTATTCGCCGATCCCATTCCAACCGGAGAACACCCCTTGATCCTTACCCCAGAAATTGAAGCGCAGATACTGCGCTACTACCATGCCGAACGCTGGCGCGTCGGCACTATCGCCACCCAACTGCAGTTGCACCGCGATACCGTCGCCCGGGTGCTGTCCCAGGCCGGCTTGCCGTTGATAGGCCCGGTGCGCCGGGCCTCGGCTATCGACCCGTATCTGCCGTTCATCCGCCAGACGCTGACGCAGTTCCCGACCCTCACGGCCAGTCGCCTCTATGGCATGGTGCAAAGCCGCGGCTACCCCGGTCGACCGGATCACTTCCGGCATCTGATTGCCCGCCACCGACCGCCTCGACGCACAGAAGCTTATCTGCGTCTGCGCACCCTGCAGGGCGAGCAATGCCAGATCGACTGGGGTCACTTCGGTCACATCCAGATCGGCCGTGCCCGCCGCCCGCTGATGGGCTTTGTCACGGTCCTGTCCTGGTCGCGGCAGATCTTCCTGCGTTTTTATCTGGACGCCCGTATGGAGAACTTTCTGCACGGTCATGTCGCCGCCTTCGAGGCGTGGGGCGGTGTTCCCCGGATCGCGCTTTACGACAACCTGAAGAGCGCGGTGCTCGAGCGCCAGGGCAACGCCATCCGTTTCAACCCGACGCTGCTCGCACTGGCCGGACATTACCGCTTCGAGCCACGCCCTGTGGCCGTCGCG
This sequence comes from Chloroflexota bacterium, assembly GCA_026389895.1. Lineage (GTDB taxonomy): Bacteria > Chloroflexota > Anaerolineae > Caldilineales > Caldilineaceae > JAPLGZ01. The sequence continues at coordinate 1,911 of JAPLGZ010000716.1, forward strand.
CGAGGAAACGAGAAGGGGCGCGTGGAGCGCGCCATACGCTACATCCGTGATGCCTTCTTCGCCGGGCGCACCTTCACCGATCTGGACGAACTCAATGCCCAGGCCGATGCCTGGACGAGCGGGCCTGCCAGCGAGCGTCGCTGCCCCGAGGACGAGAAGCTGACGGTGAAGGCGGCCTTTGAGCAGGAGAAGGCCAGTTTACTGGCTTTGCCGCCCAACGCCTTTGCAACCGCCGAAGTGAAGGCGGTTTCGGTCGCCAAGACCCCCTACGTACGCTTCGATCTGAACGACTACTCGGTGCCGCATGCCTATGTTCAGCGCGCACTGACCGTGGTCGCCGATGCGCGTCAGGTTCGCGTCCTCGACGCAGCACAGGTGATCGCAACCCATCCGCGCTCGTATGACCGCGGGCAGCAGGTTGAATTGCCTGAGCACATCGACGCTTTGGTCGAACACAAGCACAAGGCCAGCGCGCATCGCACCACCGACCGCCTGGTGCAGGCGATCCCGCAGAGCCGGGAGTTGTTGCGCCAGGCGGCACAACGGGGGGAACCGCTGGGCCGCATCACGCGCACGCTGCTCGAGCTACTCGATCACTATGGCACCGCAGAGTTGGAGGCCGCCATTGGCGAGGCACTGGCGCGCGAGGTGGCGCATCCGAACGCGGTGCGTCTGGCACTGGAACGCCGGCGTCAGCAACAGGATTGTCCACCACCGATTGGCGTCACCTTGCCCGATCACCTCAAGCGGCGCGATGTCACGGTCCGGCCGCATCCTCTGGCGGGCTACGATCAACTCACGGAGGCCAACGATGACCACAAATGATGCCCGCCGACAGCGGGCGATGGTTTTGCAACTGCACGGCGTGCTGGCGCATTGGGCAGAGTGCGTTGAGCAACCCTGGCTGGAGCCCTTGCTGGCGTGGGAGGAGTCCGAGCGCTCCCGGCGTTCCCTGGAGCGCCGCTTGCGCTGCGCCCATATCGGCCGCTTCAAGCCCTTGGCGGACTTCGATTGGGCATGGCCCGAGCAATGTGATCAGCCCGCCATCGCAGAGTTGATGACGCTGGATTTCCTGCACTCTGCTACCAATGCCATCCTGGTCGGCCCCTCCGGCCTGGGTAAGACAACCATCGCCCAGAATATTGCGCATCAGGCGACGCTGCAGGGGCATACGGTTCTGTTCACCACCGCCGGCCAGTTGCTCGGCGAGTTGGCCTCCCTCGACAGTGATTCGGCTTTGCGTTATCGATTGCGCCGCTATGCCGCCCCCGCTTTACTGGTGGTCGACGAGGTCGGTTACCTGTCCTATTCGAATCGCCATGCGGATCTGCTCTTCGAGCTCATCAGCCGCCGCCACGAGAAGAAGAGCACGCTGATCACCACGAATAAGTCGTTCGGTGAATGGTCGGAGGTGTTTCCCAATGCCGCTTGCGTGGTCGCGCTCATCGACCGTCTGGTTCATCATGCCGAGATCATTCCGATCAAGGGCAAGTCCTATCGCCACAAGGAGGCTCAGGAACGTGCCGAGGCCAAGACTAAAAAGCGCAAAGTGGCTCGGAGCCAGTCATGAAACTCTATCATTCGCCTTCCGGCATCCAGCAGGGTCTTGAGCTGCTGATCGATCCGAACTGGTCGCCCGATCAAGCCCTGGCCGTGATCGAACTGATCGATGATCTGCGTGATCGAATCTGGTCTCACTACGAGATCGTCTTGCAGCGGAAGCTTCGCGACGAGCGAATCACACACTGCGACGTCATCAGCTCCGATCCGCCGTTCTGATCGCTAGCGGCTCACTCTTCTCCAGGGGCCGACAGGCCCCTGTTTCGTCTACCAATCCACACTTCGTCGACGCCAAATTCCGTCACCAAATAACGACACCAACCATGTCCGAATTTACGCCGCCTCTAACACCCGGCTCTATAGATCTGCGGACGGCGGGTCAAATCCGTGAATCTCGCCCACGTTAGACCTTTTCTAGATCCAAGGCCTCCACCGTTTCGTGGACAGCAGCAAAAGCGTAACCGCAATACCTTTTGGCCATCTTTCGCATGTCA
>JAPLGZ010000690.1 GCA_026389895.1 Chloroflexota bacterium
ACATAAAATATGTGATGAACCTACGTTCGACAGTTTGGGTTGGATGCGGAGATGTGTCGAGTCAATACCAAAGCAAGAGCTAATCGGTTCGACTGGTCCAATAAAAAATCTGAGTTTCTTTACCGAATACTTAAATTTGGAAATTTACCTTTCTATCGTAGAACAGGGCTTACGGAAAGTCAAGCGCCAATTAGGGTGGGGTGCATCCTGGATTGTTGGGGTATCGCGGGGAGCAATCCCGCAACTGGCAACCGTAACGCGTTACGCACAGACCAGGGAAAGACATATACAGAGCACACGGAGAAAAATTAAGCCTGTTCCTGCTCTAGTTACCTTGGGGCAGTGGCGCTGATGCGAACCCTAAAACGTGTTTTCAAAATCCTAGCGAACAAATTATACTAAATCAGTTCCCCAAGGATTTTACGCAATGAGCGATGGTTACCAAATTTATAGAATGACAGAGGAGCAACAATGCAGAACGTATTGATTGGTTGTGGCCAACTCACCTGGATTTGCGAAACATGGTCTAAAGCCTGCCCCTGGTTATCTGGGCGCAGATTTTCAGGACAAAGCCCAAGAGGCCAAAATCCTGGCCCGTGCCAAAGAGATGGCCGCTTTTGCCCAGGCCGCTGGCTACACCGAGTTGTATGTGGCGGCGGGGGGCTTTAATAATTATGTAACGAGCCGCGGCTTAACACGTAGCCAAATCTCTGGCCATGTAAAACCCGAAGATAGCATGACCGACGCTGAATATACCCAGTTTGCCAAAGTGCTCAATCAAGTGGGGGCGATTACGCTGGCCGCAGGCGTCAAAAGCTGTTTCCACAACCACGTGGGGAGTGTCATCGAGACGCGCACCGAGATCGACCGGCTTTTTTCACTGGTGGATCGCAACGTGATCTTCATGGGGCCAGACACCGGACACCTGGCTTGGGCCGGCGCGGACGTTGTCCAGTTTTGCCGCGATTATGCAGATAGTATCAAAACGATGCACCTGAAAGATATTAACCCGGTTGTGCTGCAAGAAGGTGTGCCTGCCGAATGGGACTATCGCACCTTCTCAGACAAAGGGATCTGGACCGAACTCGGCCAGGGCGCGGTGGATTTCCCCGCTATTTTCAAGATCTTAGAAGCCGCGAATTTTCAGGGCTGGTTGATCGTGGAAACCGATGTAACACAGCTACCGACTGCCTTTGAGAGCGCCATTATCAGCCGAAATTATTTGCGCAGCCAAGGATTATAATCCGACGAGTTTTTAGCTCGAATCCTAGCAAAAAAAATGGAGAAAAATCATGTATCGCGTAGGCATTATCGGTTGTGGAAAACCCCTGCGCACGGACGGGGCGACAGGGTTTGGCATGTCGCACGCCCATGCCGAAGGGTATAAGGCGTCACCTGATTGCAAAATTGTCGCCCTGGCCGACATTGTCTTGGACAATGCCAAAGCGTTTCAGGAACGCCACGGTGGTGATCATCTTTACACGGATTACCATGAGATGTTGGCCAAGGAAAAGTTGGACATTGTCAGCATTGCCACCTGGCCGCATTTACATGCGCCAATGGTGATCGATTGCGCACAGGCGGGTGTTAAGGCCATTCACTGTGAAAAACCGATGGCGCCGACCTTTGGCGAGGCCAAACGGATGCTTGCTGCCTGCGAGCAAAATGGTGTCCAGTTAACCTTTAACCACCAACGGCGCTTTAATCAACCGTTTCGCAAGGCCAAGGAATTGCTGAAAAGTGGCGCCATTGGCGATCTGCAACGGATCGAAGCCTCGTGTGACAACATGATGGACTGGGGCACCCACTGGTTCGACATGGCTTTCTTTTTAAACGACGAGACGCCGGTCGAATGGGTGATGGGGCAGATCGAGGGCCGCGGTAGCAAAAAAATCTTTGGCTTGCTGTGCGATGGACAAGGGATCAGCCAGTTTCAATTTAAAAATGGCGTCATGGGTTTGCTCGTTACTGGCGCCAATGTCCAACCGCGCCTGGGCTTCCGACTCTATGGCTCAGAAGGGGTAATCGAGATCGGCCACAGCGAAGATACGCCTTTGCGTCTGATTGGTCAAGGGCAGGGTTGGACCAAAATCGAGACGAGTGAGGGGATTCATGGCCTGGATAAGGTTGCCCTCGGTGTACTCGATTTGGTTGACGCCCTCAAGACGAATCGTGAACCGGAACTAGCTGGCCGCCGCGCCTTTCGCGCCACGGAATTGATCTTTAGCACTTACGAATCGAGCCGGCGACGCGGTCGCATCGATCTGCCGCTGACGATCGAAGATTCGCCTTTCTTGGCGATGGTTGAAGCAGGTGACTTACAGGCGTAGGCAGTTGCCGTTTGCACCTAATCAGCGGCACTCTGCTCACGCCAAAGCTGCCGTGACTAAGTCTCAAGGACCTGAAGGAAGTCCCTGCCTGCCTGTGTGTGCTATCCCAATCGACGTGGTTTCAACCTTGCTGAAAAGTGACAGGTCGCTAGAACCTCGAATGGTGAATAACACCATTTGAGGTTTTTTTAGTCTGTTTGGTGAAGGTTGCCGATGCGCTTTTTGTACTTTTAAAACAACTTGTTAAAACTTTTTTCTTATGCTATAGTTTTTTTAGGTCAGCATCCCTCGGGCCTGTTTGGCTAGAACAAA
>JAPLGZ010000561.1 GCA_026389895.1 Chloroflexota bacterium
CTGTTCGGGGGCAAAAGAAGTGATGCCTTCTGTCCACCCACCGGCTCCCTCCCCAGGGGAGGGCTGGGGTGGGGCTCCTGCCCTGTTATCCTCTATACCATTTTTTTTCATATCGTCTGCGCAACATGCGCTATTAATTTAGCCTTCCTCCCTACCCTGTTGCTGAATCAACTTCGCCACCAGCGCTGTCCAGCCGGTCTGGTGGCTGGCACCAATCCCGGCACCGTTATCGCCGTGGAAATATTCATAAAAGAGCAGGTGATCGCGCCAGTTTGGATCATTTTGAAAGATCGCAATGTTGCCATTAAAGGCCCGCCGCCCCTCTTTGTCGCGCAGGAAAATGCGGATCAGGTGTTGGGAAAGTTCCACCGCCACTGCTGACAAATTCATCGATTGGGCGGAACCGGTGGGCATTGCGATCTGAAATTGATCCCCGTAATAATGGTGATACCGCTGCAACGATTCAATCATCAGATAATTGAGTGGAAACCAGATCGGGCCGCGCCAGTTGGAGTTGCCGCCAAAGATCCGGCTGGTCGATTCGGCGGGCTCATAACGCACGGTATGCGTCTGCCCATCCACCTGCACAATAAACGGATTATGCAGATGTTCTTTGGAGAGGGCGCGCAGCCCATAGTCAGACAAAAATTGTGCCGGATCTAACATGCGTGCCAGCACCCGTTCCAATTGCCGCCGGTTGACCAGCGAAAGCAAACGCCTGCCTTCTTGGCCGGGCTCAGTTAACGAAGCAATATGCTCGACCATGCCAGGCCGGTATTGAATAAACCACTCCATGCGCCGCCGAAAATCGGGCAGCATCTCCAACAGATCCGGTTCCAGCGTCTCGACGGCAAAGAGTGGAATCAAGCCAACAAACGAGCGAAACTTTAGCGGAATGTGTTGCCCATCCGCCATATGGATAAAATCATAAAAGAAACCATCCTGGTCGTTCCACAACCCAGCCGTGCCGATATTGTTGATCGCGTCGGCGATATAGATGAAATGTTCAAAAAATTTGCTGGCAACATCCTCATAAGTCGGGCGTGTGCGCGCCAATTCCAGCGCAATGGCCATCATGTTCAGGCAGAACATGCCCATCCACGCCGTCCCATCCGCTTGTTCCAGATGGCCGCCAGTGGGCAACGGCTGGCTGCGGTCAAAGACGCCAATATTGTCCAGCCCCAAAAAACCGCCCTGAAAGACGTTGTTGCCTTCAATATCTTTGCGATTGACCCACCAGGTGAAGTTAAGCAACAATTTTTGAAAGGCGCGCTCCAGGAAATCGGTGTCGGCCACGCCAGTGACATTGCGGGCGATCTTGTAGACGCGCCAGACTGCCCAGGCGTGCACGGGGGGATTGACATCGTCAAAACTCCATTCGTAGGCGGGCAGCTGACCGCTAGGGTGCATATACCATTCGCGCAACAAAAGGATCAGTTGGCGCTTGGCCCATTCTGGGTCAATCAACGCCAGCGGTACCATATGAAAGGCCAGATCCCAGGCCGCGTACCAAGGGTATTCCCACTTATCGGGCATTGAGATCACATCCATATTATAGAGATGACCCCAGTCGGCATTGCGCCCTTCTCGGCGCTCCACCGGCGGCGCGGGCTGGCCAGGATCGCCATCCAACCACAATTGGACCGAATAATGATAGAGTTGTTTGCTCCAGAGAAGACCAGCAAAGGCCTGGCGCTGCACCAGTTGCTGGTCAGTGTCCGTCACAAATTGCTGCACGGTCGCATAAAATTCGTCCGCCTCTTGGATGCGCTGCGCAAAGATCGCGTCAAAATCGCCAAATGGATGGTCATGTTCACGATTGGTAAAGCGCACCTGCACCGTGAACGTTTCGCCTGGCTGTACCGTAGCCTTAAAATGCGCCGCCACCTTAGAGCCGTGTTGTGCCGGGTTCACTTTGTCCAACTGCCCGTGGACGACGGCCGCATGAATGCCATCTTTGACATAGGGCGTGGCGTTGGGTGTATGCCACAACAGCTCTTTGTTGCTCTCATTTTCGGTAAAGAGTAACTGCGTCGTGTGTTGGGCGTTGCGGGTATCAACATACCACCAGCGGTCGCCCAAGTGACGATGCCCAGTCGCCACGGCGTGGACGGCATAACGCGGCGAGTCGACGGCTTGAAAGCGCGGTCGTTCGCGATCATAGCCCCACGACCAATCGTTGCGATACCAAATTTGTGGCAAAAGATGAATCGGCGCGGCGTCTGGCCCGCGATTCACCACCGAGATGCGACAGAGAATATCCTCTTGATCGGCTTTGGCATATTCGATAAAGACGTCAAAATAACGATTGGCTTCAAAGGTCTCATAGAGCGCGTCCACCAGTTCAAACTCTGGCGCCTGCGCATCGCGGCGCTCATTTTCGGCGATCAATTGCGCATATGGATAGGCCACTTGGGGGTATTTGTAGAGCATCTTGGCGTAGCTGTGGGTGGGCGTATTGTCCAGATAATAATAATATTCCTTGACATCTTCGCCGTGATTTCCTTCTGGGTTGCACAGACCAAACAGCCGCTCCTTGAGGATCTCATCACGCTCATTCCAGAGCGCCAGCCCCAGGCAAATATTTTGGTAGCGGTTACAGAAGCCACCTAAGGCGTCCTCATTCCAGCGATAGGCGCGGCTGCGCGCCTGTTCATGGGGAAAATAGGCCCACGCGTCACTGTTAGCGCTGTAATCTTCGCGCACCGTGCCCCAGGCGCGGTCGCTCACATAGGTGCCCCAATTTTTCCAATCGGCGGTGCGGGCTTCGGAATCAGCCAGGCGTTGATGTTCAGCAGTGGACGGTTTTTTGACACTCATGGTTATTTTAAGTGCTCGTTAAAAAAGGTGATCATGCGTTGTACGAACAAAGCATCGCCCGCGTCGACAAACGTGTGCGGCCTCTCGGCATAGCGGAAACATTCAGCCATCTTTCCCAAAGCCTGCACCTGTTGGCACAGCTCCGCCGACCAAGCCGATGATACTATCCATTGAAATCGACGCCTTATATAAGAAACCCTGTTGAAACAGGTTACATCGATGAGCACGGTTAGTGCGTTTTAACGCAGCTTTGCCTATCAGGGGCCGAATTCATTCGGCGCGCATCACAGGTGCGCTATTGACGCACCGCGTCGAGCAAGCTTTTCCAGTCAAACTGCCCATAATAAAAGGGGACATCGGAGAGCAATTGTGGCGCAACGTCGACGGGTTTAGAGCCTTTCGTGACCGGATCCGCGGCCATCACAATCGCGTGGTCGCCGTCACGCTGCACATAATAAAGGAGCGATCCGTCAGCTTTCCAGAGTGGTGCGTCTTGAAAAATCGCGACGGCGTTGAGCGGAGCCTGTTGGCCGGTTTTGGGATCGAGCAGGTAGATGCGCCGTCCAGCAATGGGTGGATTGTCAAAGGTCGTCAAGTCGGCGGTTTCGGTGCTAATTTCGCGGGCGGCCACGGCGGCATAGGCAATCTGATCGCCTTTAGGCGACCAGGCGACAATGCCGGGGATCTGTTCGGTGTCGCTGACAACGACGGTGGTTGTGCCAGCAGTTGGGTCATAAAGCGCCAACCATTTGTTGATCTGTGCCGAGCGATAGCCGCCCAGCGTAACCGCCAATTGCGAACTATCCGGCGCCCAACTGTGATAGCGCGGATTGAGCAGCGCAACAGTTTCTTGCCCCAACGGACCATCAGCTGTGATCAACTGCGCTTGGCCAGTTTGTATGTCCAATACACGCAGCGGCGTACCATCGGCGAGGATCGAGGCGCTCATGGCGGGATCAACCCAGAATAAGAGATAGCGGTGATTGGGTGACCAATCACCAAAGACGATGCCTTCGGGACTCGGATCAGGCGAGGTAAAGAGAGCAAGTGGCTTGTCAATCGGATGATCGCTCGGATCCAATTGCCAAAGTTGAGTGGGTTGGCTGGCGCTCGTCTGCGCCACGATCAGATGTTTGCTATCTGGCGACCAAATGGCCGCGCTGATCCAGTTGCCCGCTGGGAAAATTGGCTGGGTTGTGCCCGCAGCCGCGGTGAGCGACAAGCTACCGCTGCTGATATCCATCACCGCCACCCATTGTTGGTCGGGCGACGGATAGCAGCGGACAGCACCCGATGGTGTACAGAGGATCGTGGTATTCGTTGACGGGGCAGTGGTTGCTGGACGAATTGGTTGAATACAGGCGCTGAATAAACAGGCGATCAGCAACCCGCCGCTAACCAGAAAAATTCGATAGAGTTTCAAAATGGCACATCACTTTCTTCGCGGTTGGCAGGGTCAACTAGCCACCCAGTGCCGCAAGCGCCTCAGCCGCGGCGGTATAGTCACGCTTGAGTTGGATGGCCCGTTGCAAAGCTGGGCGAGCGTTCGCTTGGTCACCCAGCGCAGCCAGGGCGCGCCCCTTCCAGTAGTAGAGTTCTTCCACCGAATTGGTGTTCTTCAACGTCGCATCGACCAGATTGATAACTTGTTGATATTCGCCGGTTTCATAATAGGCCTGCAATGGACCAAACTGATACCAGAGCATGCGCCACGGCAGACCGATTTCGCCGGCCCGGTCATAAGCAACGGCGGCATTTTTGTAATCACCCAGGGTCACCAGATCGGAACCCAGATTGAACCAAAGATAGGGATCGTTGGGTGATTCATTCACTGCGGCCTGTGCCTCTTGTAGCGCCGTGATCCACATCACATGCTCGTCGATCGTGTTGCCTAGAATGGCCTGCACCAACGCGATTTTGTCGGCCGGATAGACCAACACATAGGTGTGATCAAAGACCTTCCACAGTTGCTCGGTCTCATCATACGGCATCGCAATCCCTTGATAGGGTTTGCCGCCGCCGATCAAATTGGTGCTCACATAAGAATCATAGCCGGTCCAACGCTGCTCGGCATCATTGTAGCCGGTCAACATGCGATAGTGGCCCATGCCATCGTTGGGATGTTCTTCGAGCCAGGTTTCGATAATGACCGGGATGCCATTGCTCAAAAAGATGCGCATCAGGTTGGCGTCGCCATTCACCCGCAATTGCGCCTGATACCCTTGATTGCGCGCATAAGCCACTAATTCTTCGGGGCTGACATTCTTGTCGTCGGGGTCTTGACGCAAGACCCCGCCAATATCGGCCTGGGTGAGCGAGTTGCCATAATAGCTTAAATTCATAGACAATGTGGCCGGGCCGCAATTGTTCCAGGTTTGCCATTGGTGATAAAAACCGTTCAACTCCACTGCATCGCGCACCGGTTGATAAACCGGCTGGGGCGTTGGCGACGGCAATGGGGTGGCGGTGGGGATCAGGATCGGCGCCATTTTGGTAAAAACGGCGCGTGGCCGAGTTGGCAAGGGCGTGGCGGTCGCTGTGCCTGTAGCTGGCGCCTCGGACCAAGCGATCAAATTCGTATGTTGGTGGGCTTGCCGGGTAGCCAGGGCGATTTGCGCCCGATTCCCCAACGCAACGGAGACATCAGAATAGAGGGAGCCGCCAACTACGATGATGACAACTGTAGCCAGCACCAACCCAACGGCAATGTGGAATGGTGAACGCATCATGTAAAAACCTTTAAAGAACACAGGTAAAAATCATCCAGGATCATAGCTGCCTAAGAACGACTTTACACCTTCACTAGCCGTCGATCAGCGCGGCAACAGCGGCGCATTGCTAATCCATGACCAAACGTCAGGTTAAATCGGCCAGGATTCGACGACGATCCTAAAACTCTAGGACGTCAAACGCACGGACATGGTTCCCCTGCATCACGCCGGATTGATCATTGGCTAGCGTGGCAGTGAACCTTGTCAAAGACAGCTTACCACAAAATGGCCGCTCAGGCGAAGGGGCCAGGAAAGCGGATCCTCTTTTCGGCGCGTCGATTAGGATTATCAATAGGGGAAATGCGAGGGCAGGACCAAAAATGAACGTGGAGTAAGCCTCAGACGCAGTCTTTTTTGCCACCGAGTCGCATCTGAAGAGGCTCACTATACAATGAGAATGATTAATGCGTAGTCTTGGTCCATTGGGTGTAGACAACCAGGCGCTTGGAATAATTGTGCGCCCCTTGGTTCCATACCCCGTTACAGGTGATCAAATTCAACTGGCTTTGCAGGGCAAAACCAAAAATATCGTCCATCGGCGCTTCATCATAGGGATAGGCTTGGACGCGCGTCACAGAAAAATGATACTTCAACTTATTTGCGCTTACGACAATCAATTCGTCGCCAACCTTTAATTTGCCAATATTCCAGAAGACCGCCGGTGAACCATTGGCGCGATCCAGATGGCCGGCGATCACGGCGTTGCCAACTTCGCCTGGCGCGATGCCTGGCGCATACCAGGCCACATTGTCAACCTCTTTGGGGATGCCCATGCTGCCATTTGGTGCACTACCGACACGTTCAATTGCCGCATCGATTTTGAATTTTGGTATCTGCAAGCGGAGCGGAATTGGTTTTGTAGCCGTAATGGTGCGCGCAATTGAGATCACGCCGGTAACCGTTGACGGGCTGGTGCTGGCAATCGTCGGCGACGGGGACACGGTCGTTGTGCCAGGTGCAACAGTCGGTGTGATCTCAACCGATGGTGTAATGGCAGACGTTGGAGCAACAGTCGCTTGTACAAGGGTTGGGGTTACGGTTGGATAGGGTTTGGGTGTTGCAGCATCGGCCGTTTCCCAACTCAAGCGATAGAAGAGACCCACAAAAAGCAGTGGCAATAAGAACTTTTGAAAACGGGTTAGAATAAGTTTGTGGTGCATAGGTAGAGACGCTTAGACGAAAAACGGATAGAATTTTGGTGACACGCGGCCTCACCCCCAACCCCTCTCCTGAATCAAAGGACAGAGTTCAGGAGAGGGGAGCACATCAACGG
>JAPLGZ010000245.1 GCA_026389895.1 Chloroflexota bacterium
GTATGCGAAGCGGGCTGGTTTGAGGCCGACCAATTACCGGCTGAACTCGCCTTCGATTCGACCCTTGTTTTATTAGATCGTTGGCGCGCCGATAAATTGTGATGAAGTACAAATGCCCATCGCTGTCTCGGTAACAATTGCATAGATTTGGTATTTGTGACTTGCTTAAACTTGATTTTATTTTGACATTACACGATGTGATCAATCCGAAGCTTCGGATTGATCACATCGTTCCATCATGATTGGGAGAAGTTAGGATGACGGTAGAAACAAATGTATCTGCGCAACCGGCTGTAGAGACCAAAACGGTAACCCAAACCTATTTAATTACGGGCGGCGCGGGTTTTCTGGGAATTAATTTGACTCGTTATTTATTGGCACGCGGTCATAAAGTTGTGTCACTTGATCTGGCCGATTTCACCTATCCAGAGCGCAATCAAGTGACTGTTCTCAAGGGTGATATTCGCAACGCGGCTGACCTGGGGCGCGCTGTGCAGGGTGTGGATATCGTCATCCACACGGCGGCGGCGCTCCCACTGTATAGCGCCGCTGACATCTATTCGACCGACATTGATGGGATTCGCACCGTCTTGCAGGCTGCCTACGAACAGAAGGTGGAGCGAGTTGTCCACATTTCATCAACCGCCGTCTATGGCATTCCCGATCACCACCCCCTGTACGAAACCGATAAATTGATCGGCGTCGGCCCTTACGGCGAAGCAAAGGTGAAAGCAGAAGAAATTTGTCAGGAGTATCGCGATAAAGGCATGTGCATCCCGATTATCCGGCCGAAATCTTTTGTGGGGCCAGAGCGCTTGGGTGTCTTTGCGCTCTTTTATGACTGGGCCAAAGACGGCAAAAAATTCCCAGTGCTTGGCCGTGGCAACAACCGGTATCAGTTATTGGATGTAGAAGATTTGTGCGCAGCGATTTATCTGGCCGCCACGGGTGATTGCAGTAAAGTGAATGATGTCTTCAATATTGGCGCTAAAGAGTTTACAACCCTCAAAGAAGATTATCAGGCCGTGTTGGATTACGCAGGTTTTGGCAAACAGATTGTCCCAATTCCGGCCGCACCGGCCATTTGGACATTGCGTTTCTTGGAAAAATTACATCTCTCACCACTCTACAAATGGGTGTACGAAACAGTCACCGAAGATTCGTTTGTGTCGATCGAAAAAGCCGAGCGCGTGCTCGGCTATCGACCTCAGTATTCAAATAAACAAGCCTTAATCCGCAACTATCAGTGGTATCTCGACCATGTCCACGAATTTGCTGGTCAATCGGGCGTTTCGCACCGTGTGCCGTGGAAACAAGGCGCCCTATCCGTGGCGAAGCTGTTCTTTTAGCCAGGCATAAAATGCGGGCGCAGACTAGTAAGTCGTTGCCTCAGTGACTGGAAATCAGTATCTGAGGGCGCTTTCTGCTATCTGCACCCGCATCTGTTCCTGGCAACTGAGAAAAGTCAACCGAAGCTATTACTTTTACACCCGGTCAATCGGAATATCTTGTGCTTGGTCAGCTTGAGTCGAAGCGCTTGGCGTTGCGGATGGCGTTGATGTTGTACTCTTATTCTTCGTTTGTAGGTCACTGGCGATCTTATCGATCTGTTCGGTCAAGGAGCGCAGACCATGGAGCAGGTTATCGCCTAACTCTTGCGCAATCTTGCTCTTTTGCACCTGATCGGCCACGTTGGTTACGGCATCTTCGGCCTTGTTCAAAAACTCTTTGGTTTGGGGGCTTTCGCCGACTTTCTTTAAGCCTTCTTCCAAATTAGTCGCCAGCGAAGAGAGACCACGTTTTACATCCTGCTCCAGCCTTTTTCGCTCGTCACTTTCCCACGCCACCTGTACGACTTCGGCAAACTTGCTACCCAACCGATTTAACTCGTCCACCAGATTCTGGCCGACGTTTTCATTGTTTGCGCCACCCTGTGCCGAGGTATTGCCACCGTTAGACGTTTGGCTCTTGTTGTTCATATCCTGTGTCATTTGAAATCTCCTTCGCTGTTAAGCGATGACTACTAAGCGACTCACCACGAAGTGACCGCGATGCGACAACATAATTACAATTCTATACTACGTTGTGGCCTACGAAAAGTTGCGCGGCAAGCCAGGCTAATTTAGGGCTGAAGTGCAATCGTTGCCATGTCACCAATCGCTGCGCCATTGACACTCGCTGGTAAGCGTTGCCCTGTGACTGGGTTGTAAAGTCCAACGTGCAAAATGGCATCGGGGGGCGTTGTAGCGGGTCGGTGGAGCGCCTGCACCGTGGTGAAATACTCGTCGGGTCGCCAACTGCCGGAAGGCGCCGGGCCTGTTGCAGTCTCTGGCAGACTATCCGCTTGCGCCAGGGTCTGATTGTCCGGCGAATCTAAATGCACAAAGATATGATGGGACGGGGTGAGCGTCTGGAGCACTTGCCAGTGCAAACGTAGGGCTAACTCTTGCTCCTCTTGTACCAGATCATAGCCGAGCAACTGCACATGGGTGCCAAATTGCACGGGTGCGGCCAATGAATGGGTCATGGTGGGCTTGGTGAAGCTGGCCATTCGCTGGCGCACCTGCACCCGATCCAAACTTGCTGCTGGACTTTTTGTATTCGTGGCTGGATCTAAAAAGCCCGCGATCAATTGATACTGGCTTGTCGTCAGATCGGGCGGCAGATAAAACGAAACTGGCACTTGGCCTAACGCGCCCACCGGCCAGGCGGATGTCGGATAATCAGGCAACGGCCAACCTGCCCAACCCGCTACGCCCTTTCCCTGGCCATCCAGCAAACTGATATAAAGCTGGCGAGTAGGTGGGGTTGGTCCTTGATTTTGCAAAAAAAGCTTGACATCCATTGCCTCGCCGGCCAGCAACTCGTCGCCGGTTGTGTAGCCAGCATAGCCGAGCAGGGCCAGGCCATCATGCGTGAGCGGTTGCGCCAATGGAGTTTGGATGGGCAATCGGAATATCGGCAACGCTTCCTCGGGCTGGGTAATGGTCACCGTGCCAATCGGCGCAAGATGGCCAGAATCTTGGGCGCCACTCCCGTTGTTCACGTTACGGCGCGCCAATAGTTGGTCCGTACTGTCCACGACGCCCACGGCGACTGTATAAACCCCCGGCGGCAAGCCAACTGGGGTTACAAAACCAAACAGATCGACTGGTTGGGTGGTAGTGGTCAGCGAACTCAGGCTGCCCAGCGGCGCATAATCGCGGTTGGCCCATGTCTGGCCTTTTGCATCTTGCAAACGCACCGTCACGCCCAGCGACTGGGTTTGGTCGACGATCTGCCAGGCCAGGGTTATGGCCAGTGGCTGGTTGGCGCTGGCTGCTTGTTGCGGCGTCACGCTTGCCCCCAGCAACTGGACTGGCCCGAAATCATCCGTCCGCATTTGGCGCGGGGCTGTCGGCAAGCGATGCCAGGCATAGAGCCGTGTGGTCGTGTTATACCAGACATTCACCAGATTGATGGCCTGGCGCGCCACATAGTGGTCGATCTGGGGTGGCAACGTGCTGCCAAAGGAAAGGGGCGCCGGAAACCAGAGCGTCCCACGCGCCAATGCCCCGTCAATGGCCTGCTGCACGGTTTCACCCCATGCGAGCGCACCTTCCGCGATCAGTTCAGGAGCAGGGCCGTGGCTCAGGTGCAGACCCGTGCTGGGTGCATAGGCGCGCCAATAGCCAATTTGCCAGGGGAAGATCGCCAACACTGTATCGTGATCAGTCCCCTGTTGCACCACCTGTTGGATCAAAGGGCGGTAGTCATCGGCCGTATAACGGGGTGTGGTGTAGAATGTCCAACTCCCAATCAGTGCGCTGGCCAACAAACCGGCCAAGGCCACCTGGCCGATGCGCCAGGTCTGCCAACATATGTCGATGGCTCCTGCGAGCCATAATAGAAAGTAAGGCAAAACAAACAACAATAAGCGCTCGCCACCTTCGGGGAAGAAGGGGAAGCGCAGATTGAGCAGATATCCTACTGCAACAGGTAGCCAAAGAAAGGTGAGGAGCGCCGATAGTGGCGCACGATTTTTAGCAGGTGTTTTTCGTGTAGCTATAAGAAGCGGAAGTATAGTCACCAATGCAATGATACTGACCGTATAAAGTTGCGTATTCGCCGGTATGAGATGACCCGCGGTAAAGGCCATCAAATGGCGCGTCAGATAGGTCAAAATGGTGAGTGGCGTATCATTGTCCGAGCGTACTTTGCTCTGCACATAAAGAATGAGTTTGGGTGCGGCATAAAGCACCCACGGCAGGTAGAGCAGGGCAATCGCGCCATCGGCCCACAGCAACGGCATCAGCCGCCGCAAGTGGTGGCGAAAGTGCCAACCAGCCCAGACAAAGTGTGCGAGGAGTAATAGTGCCAGATAGTAAAGGGTGTAAAGTGCCAGACTGGCCGTAATGATGTAGCCGAGCAGCGGATAGTTGAGCGCGTGCCAACCGAGGCGCTGGTTTGGGGGCGTTACACCCGCCGCAGGCGTGGTTTCTTGGCATTCACCGTGTTGAATGATTTTCCAGAAAAAGGCCGTACTGGCGATGCTGAGGAGTAGTGCTAGCTCGTACATGCGCACTTCTTGGCTGTAGAAGAGCTGCATCGGATTGATGGCAAGCAAAAGGGTTGCTAGCCAGGGCAGATGGCGGCGCTGTGGAAAGAATGTATGGGCCAGCCAAGCAAACAGCGGCAGCGCTATGGTGCCCACAAACACAGAAAAAAGGCGTAACACGGCTGGTTGTGCGCTTTGAAAAAGGAACAACCAGCCATGTAATAGTGCATAATAGAGTGGCGGGTGAATATCGTGCGCCGTGAGCCAGAGCATCCGTGCCAATGGTTCTGTGGCAAAATAGACACTGTACCCTTCATCCCACCAGAGTGGCTGCCAACGTAACCGCAACAGGTGGCTCAGCAAGCCAAACACAATCAGTAGTGCGAGCAGAAACCGCTGTTTCTGATTGTGCTTGGCTGCCTGCGTTGGGCTCGCTTTAGTGCCGCTCGTAGCGTACATAGAGCTCTTGACTGGGATCATTGGCTTTAAGCGTGAAGGTTGCGGCTGGTCCGACTGGTGTGCCATCCTTGCTTAGCTGAATCGTCCATGCGCCTACCGCGGCTACGCTAGGAAACTCAAGTTTCAAATTTTGGAAACGCTGCCGTACATCGGCCACCGGCCAGGTAAAGCCAGATTGGCCCGCCGACGTGGCTGTGACCGGCACTTCGGCGCCATCTTTGGTCACTTTTAAGCTATACCCTTCGAGCGCTGTATTGTCACGGTCATAGACGTACAGGAAAATGCGCACCAGTTTTGTTTCGGGAAACTGTTCTTGGACGATTAGATCAAAGTCAAAGCCAGTCGTCGACGTGGGCGCGCTGGTTGCAGCCACTGCTGGGGTGGCGGTCGCTGCTGCGTCTGGGGTGGCCGGCGCGGGCGCCGTCGTTGCCTGGGCCGGCGGCGTAACTACCGTTGTCGCTTCTGTCGTAGCGGCTTTGCTACTATCCGCACCCTCTTGGACAACTGGCACCGAGTCTACTGGACCCTCGGTATCAGCCAACTCCATATCAATCCAGCCCGATGTTTCTTCGACACAGCAAACCTTCCACCAATCGCCTTTGGCATTTTTGCCGATAATGTCCATTTCATAACCGCGATCCACAACATAGACCATTGGAAAGTTCGTGCCTGGCCCGCTGCGCATGTTGACCAATGGGGTATTCACAATAGCCTTGACGGGCGCTAGGGGGCCGGTTGGCGTTGCGGCGGGTGTTGTGGTTGTGTTTGCCACTTCTTCGGTAACTGGAACTGTCGCCTTGATGGTCGCCTCTGGTGTCACTTCAGTGGTCTGTGACGTAGATAGCGTGCCCGTATCGGTGATCAGCGTGGTCGCGTTTGGTTGACTGGCCGCCCCCGGTTGTCCCGTGGGGGTAAAGGTGGGCCGCGGTGTGCGAAGTGGCGCTGGTGCGTCGGCGGTGTCTGATCCACTACCGCAAGCGGCCAGGGTTAACGTCAATAGCAGCAAGAAACTGCCACTGAGAATGGGGCTTCGCCAATGAGAAGCTCGTTTGAAGATGAGGTGCTGTAATGATCTAAGTTTCGTCATCGTAATCTTATCCAAGCAATATAGACTTCGCGGCGGTCATTATCGGGTGCCGTTGTGAACGTCACCGGGGCTGATAGTTGATTGCCTGCTCCGTCAACGACATAGACTGTCCAAGTGCCTGTACCGAGCAATTGGAGACGTGTTCTTTGTCCATTGGTGTCCCCTGCTTCTGGATCAGGGGGTCTATACTCATATTTATAGTTGTATTTTACACGGTTGCCAGCGCCAGATGAAGCGCCTTTGGCCGTAATATCAAACTCATCTGCACTGGCCCGTTCAGTGCTTGTGTTTGGACGATTAAATCCCTCAAAATTCACTTTCAGAAAATATCCCGGCGCAGGCGCTTCTAGATTTTCCGCACCACCGGGGGCGCCCACATATAATTTTGCCCAAATCACCAAATACTCGTTGTTTGTTGAGTAAAATTCTGGCCCTTTGGCCCGCTCAAATGGATAGAGTGTGGCCGTTGGTGTGGGTGTCGCCGTGCCCGTTGGCGGCGGTGGAATGGTCGGCGTTGGTGGTGGCGGCGGATTGGCAGCCACCACCTGTACAGCCTCTGGACTGTTATGGACTTGTACATGGGTGGCTGCCACCCATACCGTTGCACCACTAACGCAACAAAGCTGCCACCAAGTTCCCTCTTGATTACGCCCGACCAACGGAATGGGAATATTAGGGCCCAATTGGTAGACTAACGGATATTGCACGCCGGGGCCGGTGCGCAAATCGATCGCGCCACTAGCAATCGCAACAAAAGGGGTGGGTGTCAAGGTTGGTGGTGGCGTAAAAGTCGGCAGCGGCGTTTCACTTGGGATCGGCGTGGGCGTCAAGGTCGGCGGGATTGGGCTGGCCAATGGATTGAGCGTGGCTGTCGGCGTCGGCGTGGGGACCGCGGTGGTAGGTAGAGCAATCACTTGGTTTGGGTCTATCCCAGACGGCACAATGATCACGCCGGGTGTGCCGTCGTGGGGCGGTGTCACGATCACCAAGGGCAAAATGGTCTCGGGGGTTGGCGTAAAGGTGGGCGCAGGTGGCCGGGTTGGCACAGGCGTATTGGTCGGACGTGACAACAGATCAGAAGCAGAACAACCTAGGGTGACCAATAGCAAGGCCGTGAAGGCTAAGCATAAAAAACGGCGGCGGCGCCAAAGCAGCATTGTGGGTGCTGGAGCGCTTGTCGTTATTGGATTATCAGCGCACAAAGCACCTGCCCGATGTTGGCCTGGCGGTGAGCTGATGGCTGGTTGATCATCTAAATTGTTTTGCACCTGAGCACGAACTGCCACAAAGGCCCTCAATTTTACGATTTTGTTGGTCGTCCGAAAGTGCACAAAGACGTTGAATGTCTAGCTTGCTTTGTACAGCTAAGCCTGCAATTGAGCATGGACGGTGAATCTTATAGGAGTCGAGTTAGGCAATGACTCGGTAAGGCCCGAGTATAGCATGGATAAAAGGGAAAGGCCAATAGACCCGATCTAACGAGATCGGCCACGAGGATTGATCGAGGCGCAGGCCATTGTGGCTGTACCACCTTTTTTCAAACCGGTCTTTCGATTGCGACTAGCGCGTTCGTATCCACGCAATGTAGATCTCGCGGTTGGGGTTGCCAGGTGAGGTTTCAAAAGTAACTGCATCTGAGAGCTGATTGCCTGCGCCATCCACCACATAAATTGTCCAAACCCCTGTTCCCAGCAAATTTAAACGAGCTTGCACTGGGTCGGGTGTTGCGGCTGGTGGCGGTGGCGGGGTCGGCAACGGGGGTGTATACTCATATTTATAGTTATAGCGGACGCGATTGCTGGCCCCTGGCGAGGCGCTAAACGAGAATTGTTCGGCGCTTGGACTCTCTACGTTGGTATTTTGACGATCCGTCCCTTGAAATTTCACTTTCAGAAAATAACCGGCCGTGGCCACTTCCTGATCTTCTGGCCCGCCAGGCGCGCCGACATAGAACTTTGCCCAGATCACCAGAAAAGGATTGTTGGTCGGATAAAATTCTGGCCCTCGCGCCCGTTCAAACGGAAAACGGGTGGCCGTCGCCGTGGGTGTTGCTGTGCCGGTCGGGGTAGGTGGAATTGTTGGCGTTGGCGCCGGCGGTGATGCGTCTGCGATAACAAGAACAACGCTATTGGGGTCATTATAGACATGCACATGGTTCGCCGCCACCCAAACACTGGCACCATTGACGCAACAAATTTGATACCAGGCACCATCGGGTGTGCGTCCCGTCAGCGCAACCGCAAGATTCGGCCCCAGTTGTGCCACTAATGGATATTGAACACCAGGCCCGCCACGTAGGCTAACCACGCCGCTGTCAACGGCAATAAAAGGGGTGGGTGTAAGTGTCGGCGTTGGTGTGAACGTTGGCAACGGTGTCGCCGTGGGCACCAGAATGAGCGGTGAAGCCGGTTGTTGACCTGGGACGCGTGTTTCGCCAGGCATAAGGGTGGGGGGCACAGGCGTGGGGGTGGGCGAAGCAGGAATAACCTTGCTGGGGTCCATCCCTGGCGGAATGATGATCACGCCCGGCGTGCCATCATGGGGGGGGGTCACGATGACAATCGATACAACAGTGGCTGGTGTTGATGTAAAGGTTGGGGCTAATGCTCGAGGTGGCTCGGGTGTAGCCGTCGGGCGCGTAAGCAAGTCGGAGGCTGAACAACCCATAATTAGCATAAACAACGCCATCGCGACGAATAAGAACGCCTGTGGATGACGCTGTGTCTGAGGGCGCGCTACTTTTTGTTCGCCTGTTTGTGGCGCATGAGTGAGCGACGACCATAACGGAAATGGCGGTGTATTGGTTGTGATCTGATTGCTGACACTTGGCTGCTCCTGCGCGCTAACTTCCACAAGTCCTCAATCTCGCCATTTCATTCGTCCGCCGGCAGTTTGCAGTCAGTGGCTCTTTTGGGCAAGCACTTGACTGCATTCCTTCATTTACTCTACTTTGCGTCTAGATGCCCCCATTACCGGTGAAACAACCACTTTATTGCCATAGGGGAGCATCCAAAATCTGAGTATAGCATGAGAGCGCACGAAAGACCAACCTTGTGCAAATAAGTTTGCGTGAACCTGTTGAATAGGGGGCCATAGATCGGCACCAGTGAAATTTTTCGCCTTGTTTGGCGATTCGTCTCCCTTTCAGGATTGAGTTAACTCGGCTCTATGGTAAGAGATTGTGCTGTAGAGAAAGAAACGCTAGCCTTGTAAGGCCTTGCTTACCTTGTCAATTAAGATGTCAATTGAATAAGGTTTCTGTAAAAAGATCACCCCACGGTCGCTCGCAAGCCGAGATCGTGTCTCTTTTTCTGTATACCCAGAAGATAAAATGACATTAATGTCAGGATCTAATTCTCGAATTTTGCTTAAGGTCTCCGGCCCGCTCATGACAGGCATGGCCAGATCCAGCAGAATCGCCTGAATATCAGGACGTTGTGCCTTGAACAATTCGAGCCCAGCTCGACCATCCGCCGCGCAGAGTGTTTGGATACCCGTCATTTCCAAAATATCCTGAATAGATTCGCGGATCAATTCTTCATCGTCAATAACTAATAGCATATTTCTCACCTGTCTGGCTGGTCAAATATTTATCGAAATGTTGTTTTACGCTAAGCGACGAGCAACGATTGACGAAAAGCTAGCTCACATCCTGCTATGTGTCTTGAGGATTTGTCGGTCAATTAGCAACGCTTTCGCAAAATGTGCTTTAGAGCGGTTTTTTGATCTGTTCCATAGCTTGAACTGTTTCGGAATAAATCAGTTCAAGTTTTGCAGGCCAGCTGTCTATTTCCGCTAACTGGCCCTTTTCTATCGAACTTTCGAGGGTTTCACAGGCTTCAGCCAGCGCAATCGCACCCATATTTAAGCTCGCACCTTTCAAATTGTGTAAATGAGGGATAAGATTGCGCCGATCGTTTTGGTGAATGGCTTGTTTGATCGCGGCGATGAGATGCGTCGCTTGCGCTAGAAATTCATTGACTAATTCGACAAAAAAATTGCTTGATTCTGTTGGATCGTTTAATTCTAGCAAAGTTGTAATGGTATTTAAGTCTAGAAGGCCGGACTGCATTGCGTTCTCCTGCCATATCGATAATTGCGCCGCATAATATAGCAATTATTTTATAATTGACTGTCTGCTAATCTATTAATCGTTAATCAGACTCAAATCCTTCGCACAAGCAGCCAAATTGGTGGTTTATATCTGTAAATCTGGATTTTATTCTATTTTTGTGGAAACGTTAGAGAAATTATCTGAATTATGCCAATCAACTTTTGAATTGATGGAGCGATGGATCTAATTGTCACTCTGCTAAAAAGTTTCTCGTGGGGCTGATGATTGAAACTTATCGAGAGTAAAGAATGAGTGAGCCATCAATCCTGATGACTCACTCATATGAATTTGTGTAAACGGTTAGTTTCCTACACGCTGCTTCTCGTGTAGATGGCCTGTGTTGGGTCGCCGATTAGGTGGGTAATACAAGGTTAAATACGTTCGCACAATTGGCAAAATCGTATTTTTAGAACCCACGCTTGATTTTACTATAACTCACTCTAACGTTATTCTGCAATTGGCTACCCGTAAATTTGAAGAATTCAGTCAGCTTCGCTAGAATGTAAAGCTTGTGTGTTGAACACAGATCATTTATTTACGTAACTGGCTCATCGCTAATTCGATGGCTTTGTTACAACCCACGCATTGTGTGCCTTGACTTAGCGGATCTGTTAGGCTAGTGCAAGCGGTGCGCTTGAAAAACGGAGAAAATTTTATGAGTCGCATCAAAGTATTATTGATTCAAGATGTAACCGGTTTGGGCACGGCTGGCAACGTTTATAACGTGGCCGGCGGCTATGCACGCAATTATTTAATGCCGCGTGGTATGGCGCTTTTGGCAACCAAGGGGGCCTTGAAACAAGCCGAAGAGATTAAGCAAGCTGGCATTCGACGCCGCGCCCAAGAACGCGCCAATGCCGATGCCCAAGCCCAGATGATCAATGGCAAGCGGCTGATTTTTACCGCCAATGCCGGCGACAATGATCGCTTGTATGGCTCGGTGACCAGTGCCGACATTGCCGAGAAATTGTCTGAATTGGTCGGTTTCAACATCGACCGCCGCCGTATTCAACTCGAACATCCCATTCGTGATCTGGGCATCTATCCCGTACAGATGCGTTTGATCCCCGAAGTGACCTCGAACTTTACCGTGGCTGTGGTGCGCGAAGGCGAAGGCTGGTCTGAAGCTGAGACGCGTGCCGCCAAAGCTGCCACCCAAAAAGCCCCGCAGGGATAATCGGCCTAAAGGCTGATCGTTCAGTCATCAAAGCGCTGCCGGAACGATTTCCGGCAGCGCTTTTTTGTGCGCCTGTAATTTAGGGCGAAAGCGGCAGATTGAGTTCAGCTACATTTTCAAACCCGTTGTCTTTATGGCGATATAAAATCACTGCAACCCCATCGGCGCCTTCTGGCAAGGGCGCGGGCAATGGCAATTGATAGGCATCGGCTACCGAGTGCCCTGCTGGCCAGTGGTCGAGGGCTAACAGGCCATGGGCTGGCCGTGCTGTGTCCTGCTGGATCACACCACCGGTGGGGGCAGGGATCAAGGCCCCGTGTAAGGTGGGACGAATACTAATGGATAGTCCTTCTGGCCAATCGTCCAGTTGAATTTGCCAGAAGAGTGTTACATCTAGGGTTGCGCCAGCCTTGGTGAGGACTGGCATGGCGCTAGGCGATGGCGCGATCGTATACCCATGTAAGACAATCCCCGGCATGATGGCGCGATCAATGACAAAGGCCGGCGGCTGTTCGCGGCCCAGGCCGCCCGATTGTAAGACAATCCAATCTGGGCCGGCGCTTTGCATAGAGATGGCCCAGGTAGCAGGTAATTCGGCGCGCAGCGTGGCAGCCGCCTGCCAAGTGGCGAAGACAGGTCGATTCTGGGCCAGCCAACCCGCCGCCTTGTCACTGCTGATGACCTGGAGATCGGGGCGAATTTGCCAGATATCAATTAAGTATTGCAAGGCTAGGGCGTCATCAACCGCAGCAAATAATGCCGCACCGGTTGGTAATGGTTGGGTAATTAATGCTGCTGCGTGGTCGAGCGCGGTGTCGTCGGCGCGGTGGTGACTATTGGCCGCCGGCCAGGACGCGTTGGCGCGCCAGATGATGGCGAGCAGAATCAATAGCAGCGGAAAGTTACGCACCCAGCGCGAGTTTTTAGCCTGGCGCATGTGCCATTGATTGGCCAGGGCCGCCACCCCGAGCAAAATCAGCGGATAGGCCGGCAGAATTACCTGAAACCAATTGCCATAGCGGTAGGCCCAACAAAAGAGGCCATAGAGTGTCAATGTGCTGTAGAGTAGAAAAGCTAGCTTGCGCTCCAGGCGGGCAATGCCGATCAGACCCAGGATAAGCAATGGCAAGCTCAACTCATGCCAGATCAATTCGGGAAAACCGCCACCCCAAAAGGCTCGCCCAGGGGTAAATCCTCTGTTTAACTCCTCGCGACCCTGTGCTGTGCTGAGAAAAGCCCAGAACCATTCACGGGCTGTGTGCCATTGGCCGTTACCCCACCATTCTGGATGGAGCGCACCCCGCACATAGACATAGCTATAACTCAATAACGGCGCCAACGCTGCGCTAATATTACTGATGACAGCCCGCGGCGAACGTAATAAGGCCGGCGCCTGCCAAAGCACCAGCAGGATTACGGGCGGCACGATCAAGGCGACCGTCAGCATATGGGCGAGCGATAGGCCGCATAGAAAGGCCAGGAGCAAAAGCCTGCGGAATGCCGAGTGTGGATTGTGGTGTGGCGCGACCAAGAGTTCCGTACTCCGCCTTCCCTCTGCCGTGTTTTGCTCGCTCCATAGCAAATAAACATAGACGATACCCAACGTTTGGGCAATCGCGCTCGTATACTGCTCGGTGGTCGTGGCATAGTACCAGAAAAAATAGGTCACGGCGTAGAAAGCTGCGAGCAACCAGGCCAACGGCCAATGGCCAGCAGGGCGTTGGGGTGACCGCGTGATGTGGCAGAGAATTCGATAGAAGAGCCACAAGGCCACCAAGGCCCATAGCATGCTGTAGCTGCTGAGCAAAGGAATGGGATTAGGCAGCGCTGGCGCTCCTACATAGAGACCGAGCTTTTGGATAAGCGTACGCAAGCTATGGAACCAGAGCCAGCCCCCCATCGTGTAGAGCGGATAACCAGGGGCATTGCTCGGGCGCGCTTGCACTTGGGCATATTGGTGGGTGATTAAGTCGCCCCCCACGAGTTAATTAGGTTGTAGACCGGTATCCAGTGTTGCCAGATAAAGCAACAAGGCGCTGAACAATAAAGCGTAACCTGCCCAATCAGCCCACGTGAGCTGAGCTGTTAGACGCGTGAGCGAAGTTGGCTGTTGCTTGTGGCGGTGCGAAGAGAGCATGCCAAGATGCTAACATGCCGGCGAAAGCCTGTCAAAGTCGCTCAGAAAAATTTGGGTTTTGAGCGTTTTGTTAAGAAATCATGTATAATGGGTCAAATTTTGGCATGATAAGGATAAGGTGATGTTATGAATCGTGATTTGCGCAATCGAGACCGCTTAGAAACGCAACCCGGCGCTGGATTGAAAAAGCGCCCATTGATTGGCGTGCCGACTGGGCGTGAGAAATCTCAGCGTTTCTTCGGCTTGCCGCTGTATATTATGAATCAGACCTATGTTCGCACTCTGGAAAATCTGGGCGCGCTACCGGTAATGATTCCGTTGCAAATGAGCGAGACGACACTCCATGGCATCTTTGAACGCTTGGATGGGCTTTTTCTCCCCGGTGGCGAAGATATCGACCCTAGCAATTACGGCGCCGAACGTCATCCACAACTGGGCGCTTCAGACCAGGAACGTGACCGTACAGAGCTATTGTTGACGCGCTGGGCCGTGGCGGCTGGTATGCCGGTGTTGGGCGCTTGTCGGGGTTTGCAGATTATTAATGTCGCCTGTGGCGGCACCCTCTATCAAGATTTACACAGCCAGCGCCCGGATCTAGAGAAACATGATTATTTCCCACCCACCTATGAGCGTTTTCAGGTGACCCATCAAGTGACGGTCGAACCAGATAGCCGGTTGGCCCACGCCCTTGGAACAAGCCACGGTGTCAACTCAATGCATCACCAAGGCATTGACCAGTTGGGCAGCGAATTGCGCGTGGTGGCGCGGGCCGAAGATGGCTTGCCCGAGGCGATTGAATTACCACTTTTGCCTTTCGTTGTCGGTGTCCAGTGGCATCCAGAAGAACTGGCCAAAACCGATCAACACAGCAGTAACATCTTCTACGACTTTGCCTGCGCTGCCGCGGAGGAATGGCGCAATCAGACGCCTGCTCATTGGCATGAACGATTCCAAGAAATCTGTGCAGCGCGCCTGCCGCATTCGACTTCAACTGTTCATTCTTACACGCCTGTATAAATGCCATAACGCGGCGTTTAATCAGCGTAAGCGGCGAATTTAGTGGATGCTGGGCAATGTTGACTGTGGAAATTTATTGGCCACTGCCGCTATTCGAACACACAATGACGCAGGGACTGAAGGATTAGTGGAGGTAGAGACGGTGTGGTCTTGAAGGTTACAGGGGACGCAGAGCGCCCAGACGCCATTCCCACGCCAGAACGTGGAAACGAGCAGGGTGAGCAACCGTGGCAACCGGTGCGCTTAGTGGCGACCGTCGCGACCGTGATTGGTCTTTGTATCGTCGGCGATTCGCTACTTTATAGTATCTTACCTCTACAAGCGTCAGCTTTAGGCCTCTCCTTACCGCAAGTCGGTCTCTTGTTAAGCGCCAACCGGCTGGTGCGCTTGGCCTCGAACGCCTGGGTTAGCGGTCTATTTGAGCGCTGGCCGTCACGCTGGCTATTTATGATTGCTTGTGTGCTCGGGCTCTTTTCGACCACCATCTATGGCCTGGGTTGGGGCTTTGTGATCTTTTTGATCGCAAGGTTAGCCTGGGGTGTGGCCTGGTCTGCCTTTCGCCAAGGTGGTTATCACGCCGTCTGGAGTGGTGAGCTAACAATTAAAGGCCGGCTGACCGGCTTGTTGTGGGGCATTGTTCGCCTGGGCAGCGCCAGCGCGGTGTTGACGGGCGGATGGCTCTATGATCATTATGGCTATTCGACCACAATCGGCGTGATGGTCGTGATCACTGCGCTGGCGCTGCCGGTGGCCTGGAGTATTCGTTGGCCAGCCGTTAGCCAGCCATCAAAGCCTATGGCCGACTTAAAAAATAAAGCTCCGCAAAGCAGTTGGCGTGATTGGCGCCAGGCGCTTGAATTGCCCGAGCGTCGTTGGTTAACGGCTGCCACTTGTTTACAATTATTGTCTAGCGGCGTCATTCTCTCCACCACCGCCCTCTTCCTGAAAAATCTCCAACAAAATACCGATTCGCCGCTAATTTTTGGCTTCGGCATCGCCACGATGACGGGCGTCTTACAGGGCGTGCGCTGGTTGAGTGATCTGACGATTGCACCAACCATTGGTCACCTTTCCGATCGTTATGGTCAAGCCACGATGGCGACATTTTTAGTCTGCGTCTCGTTTTGCGCCATTCTCGGGCTTGCTCTACTACCGACCCTGCTGGCAATCATCTGCCTTTTTGTGATCTTTCTGTGTGATGCTGGCACGAGTACTGTCTTATCTGCCTCCGCCAGCGGCGCGGCGATGCATGCCCCGCGCCCCAATCTATTTATTGGCATCTTTGCTACCGCTGGTGACGCGGGTTCGGCGTTGGGACCCTTGCTGGCGTTATCGATTGGGAGTCTCTTGGGCTTGCCGCTCTTATATCTGCTTTTGAGCGCAATGCTTCTGGTGGCTGTGTTGCGTTACCGAAGCACGGTGAGGGGGTAGTACATGGTAAAAGGTAAGCAAACCGGTGAATGAATTGCCGGCTGGTACAGAAAACCGCGCCTAAAGGGCGATTACCTGCTAGGGGCGAAACAGGCGATCGTTAGCCTTACTGCCCACCACTTACCCTCCCCTACGGATACCATTCGTGAATATATTGCCTGTCTAGCTCTGAGAGCGTGCTATTCCAGCCGACTTCAAAGCCATTCGTGGTGAATTGTTTGGGGATGGGGTAAAGCATGATCGAATGTGGATCAAACTTCGAATATTTGGTCATCTCTTTGTCGTACACTTGCAGTAGATTAATCTCAACTTGCTCTGGCGTCCAGAAATTAGGTGGCCCCTTATAGAAATCATAGAGGGCGGCTTTATTCCAAGGAATGGTAGCCGTTGGATTTTGATGTTCATGGATCAACCCTAGTGCATGACCAAATTCGTGTAGCACAACCCGCGTTACCTCATCATTGCGGGTTGCTTTGGTCAACCAACCCAAATTAAGCGTGGGTTGATCGGGCTTGAGGTTTGGGTCCAGCGCGTCGGTGCCAATATAAGACCAGGAACCTGGTTGGCGAAATGAGACGCGAATTTCAGCTTGTGGATCGTTGCCAAAATCCAATTTCAGATTCGCGTATTTTGTCCATTCCTGGGCAAATTTTGCGACTTTTTTTTGCACCGCTGGATCACCATCCAAAAAACGGATCCGTAATGTGCGGCCGGCTGGTTCCCATATTTTGTTGCGCATGGCTGCCGCTCGAGCGCTGGCGTCACGCGCGTGTAATTCGAAAGGATTTTCGCCTGGCAAATTACGATCGATACAGACCTTGAGAATTGTTTTGCGTGTTCTGGTGATCAAGAATGGCTCTTCCCGTTTATTGTGCCGTGTGGACGCCAATCTTGTAATCGCCCGTGCGCTTATTGCTAAAGTGACGAATGCGCAGCGTGTAGACGCCCGGCATCAAGGCTATGATAATGCGCGCCTGGGCCCGACCACCACTGTCATCGTCCTGGGCAATTGCTTTGGCCTTATCATTGGGGCCAAAAAGGCTCATCACAACGTCTGTACTACCTTCTGTTTCCATGCGGTAAGGGCCCGCATTTTTCACTGTAAACGTGTACGTGTCAATCTCCCCAAATTGGCCAATCGATGCGGCGGTGGCTGGGGCATCGATGGTCAGCTCATTTTGTGGTTTGGGGGTCAGCGGATAGAGGGTGCCAATAAATTGCTCATCGGTTGCCGATAAAACTTTATTCCAACCGACCTCATAATCACCAATCGTGAGGTCGTTGGGCACGGGATAGAGCATGATCGAGTTGCGATCAAAGGCTGAAAACTGGGTAATATCGGCACTATAACGCTGGAACAGATTGATATCCACCTGGTCTTTGGTCCAGTTATTCGGTGGCCCTTTGTAATATTGGTAGACTTTGGGTTTGTCCCAGGGAATATCGGTGCTCGGATTCTGATGTTCGTGGATACACCCAATGGCGTGCCCGAATTCGTGGGTCACAACGCGTGAATATTCATCGTCGGCGGTGGCTTTGGTCAGCCAACCATAGTTCATGGTCGGTTGGTCTTTAGGAATGGTCAACGCATCGGTGCCGATATAGGACCAGGAGCCTGGTTGCAAAAATGAGATCCGAATTTCGGCTTCTGGATCGTTGCCAAAAGTAAATTTAATGTCGGCGTACTGGCTCCAGATATGGGCAAAAGGTTGTAACCGGGTCTGGATCACGGGGTCGCCATCCAAAAAGCGTACGCGTAAGGTTCGGCCTGGCTTCCATAATTTGCCTGTAATCGCCGCCAAGGCGAGTGGCGGCTGCGGAAAGACACCTGGCTGTACGCTCCGTGTGGACAAAGTCGGCGTATTGGCCGGGTTTTCCTCAACAGCCTTGTGCATTGCCTCAATCATTGCGTCGACAGGTAAATCGCGGTCAATACAACTCTTAATGATTTTTGCCATGGCAGTCTCCTTGCTAAAACGTTCGACATGCGGTTGAGGAGCGGGTGTGCTCGATAATTGATTAACCAGTAAGGTTAATCTTAAAGCAGCTGATATAATGATTATATAAGTGTTTTGGTTGCGCTGTCAATCCTATTTGCTTGCTTACGATTTCGTTGCTTTGGGCGCATACTGTTTTTGCGCTACAATAAGTAGATTATCTTATTAACGTATGTTACACAGGGATTAAGGATACGGGATTAAGGATACGGGATTAAGGATACGGGATATAAGATTAGCCGTATCCTTAATCCCTACACGAGCACCTTCATAACATGCGTTATTAAACGATGAATTAAAGTTTTTTGGTGGATTGAATTCTATCGCTTGTTACAACCCAGCGGTATAATATGAAATCAATCAGCTTAATTAGATTCAGACGGTTTTTACCGTTGAACTGCGAGAAAAAATATTATGAGTGGAATTTTATTGCCTGGACAAGAGAAGAGACCTGCACCTGAAGGCGGTGGCAGTGGCATTGAATTGCCATCCGGCTTTTCGAGACGGCGCGAAAAAACGCCAGAACCACCGCCAACGCCCGCTGAACCACCGTCTGCGGCTGTACCGTCGCCTGTCACAGCGGAACCACCTGCCGCGGAAGTTGCGGCGGGTCAGCCTAAAATCGATCTGCTCTTTCCGCCCACGGGCGCCCAAATTCGTTGTCCTAATTGTGGCACGGCCTATACGGTGCCAGTCTTCAACATCATCGACCTTGGCGTCAATCCGGAATTAAAAGGGCCGTTGCTGAGTGGCCAAGTGAATGTCGCTTCCTGCCCTTCCTGCGGTGTCGGTGGCCCTTTGGGTACATTGCTGATGCTGCATGAGCCAGAACACCAATTCTTAGGGGTCTTTGTCCCCGGTCAGGCCCAGCCGGGCAATGCGGAAATGCAGCAGCAGAAAGCGATTGGCGATCTGACCCAAACGCTGATGCGCAAATTACCCGCTGAAGCCCGCAAAGGATATATGCTCCAGCCTAAACAATTTTTTGACTGGCAGCATTTCATGGAGCAGATTTGGGGTTTTGAAGGGGTGACGCCTGAAATGTTGCGCCGCCAGCGTAACCAGAGTGAGCTATTACAAAGATTGGCTGGCCTGGCTGATGATCCCAAAGCGCTTGATCTGGTGGTGCAGCGCAGCAAGGAGCTGATCGATCGCGATTTCTTTGCCTTGCTCGATCGTTTGGCGATGATGTCGAGCGCCCAAGGCCAGGGTGGCGCTGAGATCTTTATGAAGCTGCGCAACCAATTGCTCGATACAACCGATGCTGGCAAAGAGATCAAACAGCAACAGGAGAAGGTGCGCGGGATTTTGGCCGGTTTGACCGCCAATACCACCCGCGAAGAGCTGTTAGAGAAGATCTTAGAAGCCTGGCGTGGCGAAGATGGCCGCGCGATTGCCGGTGCGTTGCTAGGCGCCATTGCGCCGATGCTTGATTATGAATTCTTGATGTTAGTCTCACAACGGATCGAGAGCGAGACGAATGATGCGGAAAAGGGCCGGCTCGAAGAATTACGCGAGCTGATGGTGGCGATCCAAGAACAGCAATTGCAGAGCCGCCAAGCCATGGTGCAACAAGTGCAGCAGGTATTGCAAGAAGTTTTGCAAGCGCCGAATTCACTAGAGAAATTGCAAGAATACGCCGAGTATATCGACGAAAATTTCCTCAACGTGCTTGCTGCCAATATTCAGGCCGCCCAACGCAACAATTCTACCGCCGCGGCGCGGCGTTTGCAGCAAATCTATGAACAGGCGTTGTCGATTGTTCAAGACAGTATGCCCGACGAGATGCGTCTGCTCAACCAATTGCTCAGCGCGCCAGACAAGGCGACGGTGAATAAATTGTTGCAGGAAAATCGCCCGCTGCTGACCGCCGACTTTGTTGAGCAACTGAAAGCGCTGGAAGTCCAAATGCGCGAAGGTGGACGGCAAGAGATTTCTGACCGCATTAAAACCCTACGCGGCCAAATTACCTTGATGCTTTAAACGCCGGATCAAGGCGTAAAATAGAGAGTTAAGCGAGTAGAGATTCGAGATTGTTTGTCATTAATCTTGAATCTCTACTCGCTTAACTGAGTGAAATTTATCTACCATCTACCACTTACCCTTTCAGCGATCAACCTATGTCTACAGTTGCTTCTGGTTTAAATGCCGAAATTGTCACGACCGGCACAGAAATTTTGCTCGGCGAAATTGTTGATACGAATGCGGCCTGGATTGCCCAACAATTGCGCGAAGCGGGTGTTAATCTCTATTATAAGACTACCGTCGGTGACAACGAAGCCCGGATTCGGACGGTGTTGGAATTGGGCATGAGCCGGAGCAATGTCATCATCGTCTCTGGTGGATTGGGGCCAACGGTTGATGATGTTACACGTCAGGCGATTGCCAACGCCACCAAGCGGCCACTCTTTTTGCATGAAGGCGCCTTCGCGATCCTCAAAGAGCGTTTCATCCGCTTTGGTGTCGAGATGACGGACAACAATGTCCAGCAAGT
>JAPLGZ010000819.1 GCA_026389895.1 Chloroflexota bacterium
GACTCTGTTTAATGGCGCTGGCAACGTACTGCAAAACACCCAAACAGACTCGACTGGTCACTATCTGTTTAGTAACCTGGCTACGGGGGGGTATATCGTTGGCTTTGCATTGCCTGGTAGTGACTATCTCTTTAGCCCACCCAATCAAGGAAGTGACCGAGCCGTAGATAGCGATGCCGGTCAAAATGGCCGGAGCAATCTGGTTCAACTGGGGCAAGGGGAGAATAATCTGACGATTGATGCCGGCATTTTTGGGCCGCCCAATCTATCGATCGAGAAGTCGGACAATCGCAACGGCGTCCAAGTGGCGCCCGGCGAATCGATTATCTATTCCTTTGTGTACAGCAATACCGGCGTGAGCGATGCGACCGGCGTCATCTTGAGCGAAGTTGTGCCACAGCTTACAACGTTCGAAGCGGCCAAGAGCAGTGTTGGCTGGAAATGCGCCAATGATCAGATCGCAGCCGATACCGTTTGCACCTTTGATGTGGGGACAGTGACAGCTAAATCGACCGTCAATAGCCCGATTAAGTTTGCGGTGAAAGTTGATTCGTCGTTGCCGAATACGGCTAAGCAGATTGTCAATTTGGTGACGATTTCGGACGATGGCACGCATGGCACCCCAACCACGGGTAACAATACATCAACCGTGACGACCGATCTCACCAATCCAACGTCGCTTGAGCCAGGTCCGGAGCCAGGGGTCATCAAGAACCCACTCTTCTTGCCACTGATTCGGAACACGGGCGCTCGGTAAAGCTTTTCGTCCGCGCAACTGTTCGTTCAATCGTAAATGTCTTTCAGGTCCCATCTTGTACAGATGGGACCTGTTATTTTATAGGGCGCTTCCGAGTTTGTGGTAAAGTAAAGCGATAAAGTTAAAATAGAAGCTGCCACGCTTATGATCAGTTGCAAGCGGTGTTTTTGATTGATCGACGCCTTTTCCCGCAGTGGGGTGGGCGGAGTAATGGCACATGGATATAACTTATGGAGAATCGTATGACAACTCGCCAGGCAACCATCAATTTAGAAGAGATGGGCAAGGCCGCCCGCATCGCCAGCCGCAAATTAGCCGCCTTGAAGCCGGTCCAAAAA
Source organism: Chloroflexota bacterium (assembly GCA_026389895.1). Taxonomy (GTDB): domain Bacteria; phylum Chloroflexota; class Anaerolineae; order Caldilineales; family Caldilineaceae; genus JAPLGZ01. The sequence goes on from JAPLGZ010000819.1 coordinate 1,096, forward strand.
AATGAGGCGTTGTTGGCGATTGCCGACGAGCTGGAAACCCAAGCCCAGACGGTGATCGCCCAAAATGCCCTGGATCTGGCCGATGGACAGGCTGCGAATTTGGCGCCTTCCCTGTTAGATCGTATGCTGCTGAACGAAGCGCGCATTGCTACCCTGGCCGCCGATGTGCGCAAAATTGTCGATTTGCCCGACCCGGTGGGCGCTGAGATCGAAGGGAAGGTCTTGCCGAATGGTCTCCGCCTAAGCCGCCGGCGCACACCGATTGGTGTATTGGGCGTCATCTATGAAGCGCGCCCGAATGTAACAATCGATATTGCCACGCTCTGCTTGAAATCTGGCAATGCCGTGATCATGCGTGGCGGCAAAGATATCCTGCGCAGCAACATGGCCTTGATCAACGTGATTAACGCGGCCATGGAACGCGTCGGCCTACCCGTGCAGGCCATTCAATATATCGACGACCCGGATCGCGCCCTGATCACCCAATTGTTGCGCTTGGATAAATATGTCGACATGATCATCCCCCGCGGCGGCGCGGCGTTGCATAAATTGTGCCGCGAGCAGAGCAGCATCCCGGTGATTACGGGCGGCATGGGGGTTTGTCATCTCTATGTTGATGCGAGCGCCGATTTGGAACGCTCACTGGATGTGATCGAAAACGCGAAGGTGCAACGCCCAAGCGTTTGCAATTCACTGGACACCGTATTGGTCAATCGTACCGTCGCGGAGCAATTTATCCCGATGTTGGCGCAGCGCATGGCCCAACGTAACGTTGAGCTGCGCGCAATGGATGGCGCGTTGACCATCCTGCAACGTGATGGTCACGGTGCAACCGTCCGCGCTGCCACCGAGGAAGATTTTTATCAGGAATGGATGGCGTTGATCTTGGGCATTAAAGTCGTGGACGATCTGGATGTGGCCATCGAGCATATTCAAGAACACAGCCTTGAGCACTCTGACGGTATTTTGACCAACGATTGGCACAATGCCACGCGCTTCGTCAACGAAGTGAATTCGTCAGCCGTTTTTGTCAATGCCAGCACACGTTTTAATGATGGCGGCCAATTCGGATTGGGCGCCGAGGTTGCCGTCAGTACCCAGAAATTGCACGCCCGCGGTCCGATGGGGTTAGAAGAATTAACTACTTATAAATGGATCTGTTTGGGCGATTGGCACGTCAGGGCATAATGAATGGTTAATGCTGAACAGTTAACGCATGATTTTTAATGAACGCTTGACCGTCAGTGATTAACCATTTCGCATTAACCGTTCAGCATCAACCATTAAAGAGGGCTTTTATGACCGAACCTATCTACTACGTCAATGGCGAATATATGCCCGCTAGCCAAGCCGCACTGGGCCTGAACGATCTGGGGATTGTGCGTGGGTATGGTGTTTTTGACTTGTTGCGCACCTATGACGGTAAACCTTTCAAGTTGTATGAGCATGTGCTGCGCTTGCAACGTTCTGCGGCACAGATCAAATTGACTTTACCTTGGACCGCAGCCGAGATCGAACAGATTGCCCTGGAGACATACGCGCGCAATGCAATCGCCAATGCTACAATTCGCATTGTGGCAACCGGCGGGGCGTCGGAAGATTTTATGACGCCACCCGCGCAACCAACCCTGGTCGTCATGATCAATGAGATCGCCCCCACGCCCCTCGAACAATATACAAAGGGCGTCAAGGTCATCACGACCCAGATCGATCGCATTATGCCGACAGTGAAGAGCCTCAATTACATTACGGCGATCATCGCTATGCAAGCGGCAAGACCGGCGGGGGCTGTCGAGGCGATCTATCGCACTGGGGATGATCGGCTGACCGAGGGGACGCGCGCCAATTTTTTTGTCTTCCAAGGCAATCGACTGATCACGCCTAAAACCGACGTGTTGGGTGGGATTACGCGTGAAGTCGTGCTCGAAATTGCCGAAGACGACTTTGAAGTCGTAGAAGCGCCGTTGTATTATGCCGATCTGGCCACTTACGATGAAGCCTTTATCACGAGTTCGACAAAAGAAGTGTTGCCCGTTGTACAAATTGATGATATAACGATTGGGCAAGGACGACCGGGCCCGAACACGCAGAAGTTAATTGAGCTGTTTCGCACATATGTTAGCCGGACCGCAAAATAACTGGACAGGCCATCTCCCTACTGAGCCGCTATGCCACATGATGCCGACATTAGCACTTTGCCGTTAGCCGTAGTTGTGCAACGGTGCCAAGAGGAAAGTGAGCGTTTTTTTCAGCAGGCATTCAATGATCCGCGCTATTGCCATGAAGTGTTTCGGCGCGCCATTGTCCACCATACCGGCAATGCTTGGGCCTTCGTCTATCGACAATATACGCCGTTGGTGGTCAGCTGGGTGGAGCACCATGCCAGCTTTGCCGCAAGTGGCGAAGACTCCGCCTATTTTGTCAATCGTGCCTTCGAAAAGATGTGGTCGGCCCTCAACGCCGACAAGTTTGCCAACTTCCCTGACTTACGATCCCTGCTGCGCTATCTCCAATTGTGCACCGCTAGCGTAATTGTTGATCATGTGCGGACCCGCGAACATGCCCACTTCGCGGCCTCACTATCGATTAGCCATCAAGATGATCCTGGTGGTCAATATGGCAATATTGGGATCGAAGCGCCAATTATAGAGGAATTAGAGCGCCAGCAACTTTGGCAGAGAATTCAGCAACGGCTTAAGAGTCCAGCGGAACAGCGGTTGCTCTATTACCGTTTTGCGCTTGATCTAATGCCGCGCGAGATCTGCCTCCGCTTTCCCGAGGAATTCCCCGATGTGAAGGAAGTCTACAAGATGCTTCAGAAGATTTTGGATCGGCTGAGCCGCGATGCCGAATTAAAAAAATTCCTCAGCCAGGATGATTAAAAAAGACGATTTTTTGCGTTTAATCATCAAGGATTTCTTAGGCAAAGGGACGATTTTATGGGCTGTATAAGACCGCCAGCAGTACCTGATGAACAATTATTAGCCTTGATTGATGGCGCAGCAACCGACGATGTGGTTGCGCATGTAGAGCAATGTGGCGCGTGTCGTGACCGAGCCAACCACCTGGCTCGGCAGCAAGGCCAACTGGCCGTTCAACTCTATCGCGTGGCCTGCCCCTCGCCGCTTGATTTAGGCGAATATCATCTAGGCTTATTATCCACAGAACGCATACCAGCCATTGCTGAACACCTGGCCACCTGCGCCCCTTGTGAGCAAGAGCTGCAACGCTTACAAGGTTATCTGCTGGCGCTGGCACCGACATTGGCAACTGCCCCAGCACCTGCCGCCCCCATTCGGGAATCAGCGGCAGAACGCTTGCAAGTGTTCGTTGCCACATTGGTGGATACGCTCTCTGGCGCGGTCACGGGCGGGGGACGGACGCCAGCCCTGGCCGGCTTGCGCGGTGGTGAGCCCGAAGAACAATGGGTCTATGCGGTTGGCGATCTACAAATCATCATCGCCATGCCACCTGAACCCAAATCGGTGCGCAAGGGTCTATTCGGGCTGATCTTAGGATTGGAAACAGACGAAAAAGCTGAAGTAAATGTTGAATTACAACGCCATCAGTCTGATACAACGGTAATGACGGAAGGTCACAATTTTGTTTTTGAACATGTGACACCAGGTGTATATACCTTAATTCTGCGTAGCCCAGGTCAAGCGATTCGGATCGAAAATCTGACTGTCTAGTCCCTCTATGTCCAGTGCACTATAACGTCAACGCTGCCTATTCTCAGAGCCATACTTTGCCCCGCCCGCGTATCCATCGGCCATAACTAAAACCTTCGGATCTTTCCGTCCCTCATCTAGAAGGTGCGACAATCCGCTCGCCACGCCAATAGATTGATGCTTCCGTAAAATGTGGCCGACTGCGCACCTGCGCGGCCCACCCATGTGTGATTCCGCGCATAGCGGGCGTGAATAACCAAGCATTCCCAACCCCCAATTTGTTATTTCAGCGCCTGAACAATTGGGGCCAACCATACATTTTCGATTGAGAAAAAAGTGTTATAGTGTTATGCAGTACGTTAATTCAGACAAGTTACTTCGAATTGTCCACCACATGGTTACCTTATATTGAGTATCGCTCGCTTTTCCGAGTGAATGGAAAAGAGCATGAACGACCTACCTCCTTCACAATCAGAGCTGTGGCAACGCCGCTTACAGCGCCTTCGTACACAGGCATGGCGTGCGGCGCCATTCGTTTCTGGTGTAATCGCCGCATTTGTAGCCCTTTTGCTTTATAACGTTTTTGTCCCAGGTCCCCATCAATTGACGACGAGTGAAGTCAATGAATCGGTGGAGCAGGCCCTGGCGGCAGTCACACCCGCACCTGCCCTTTCTGCGAGTGTATATCAAGCGATCCTTCCCTCGTTTGTCCTCATTCAAGTAGAAACGCCAGGCAAGGACGGTAAGCCAGATCATGGCGTCGGTAGTGGAGTGATTATTGACGACAAAGGTGACATCCTGACTAGTTTGCACGTGGTCACCGATGCCGTCGAGATTCAGTTAACGTTTGCTGACGGCACAGAGTCAAGTGCCGAAGTGATTGTCAAGCAACCTGAGAATGATATTGCCGTCTTACAACCGAGCAAATTACCCTCGCAAGTGATACCAGCCACCCTCGGCAATCCGGGTGCAATGCACATTGGCGATGAAGCATTCGTGGTCGGCAATCCGCTTGGTCTCTACGGTTCGATGAGCTCAGGTGTGATCTCTGGCTTGAATCGCTCCTTTCATCCCGTCAATAGTGAACAAAGACTGCAAGGCTTGATTCAAATAGATGCGGCCGTAAACCCTGGCAACTCAGGTGGTCCACTGTTAAATCGCGCCGGTCAAGTCATTGGCATTGTGGCCGGGCTAACGAACCCAACCGAGCAGGATGTCTTTATCGGCATCGGCTTTGCTGTCCCGATCAACGTTGCGGGTGGCGCAGCCGGCTTGCCCCCTTACTAAGTCATTGATGGTTAAAACAGTGATTGGCGATCAGGATTAGGAGCGTAAGCACGATCAATCTCCTGATCATTCTCGCCTACCTTCTGAACAGGGGCTTATCACTGTTTATTTTTCCTAAGGAGAATGCCCATGGATCAAGGTATGAATTCCACAAACGGATTGCCGATGGAACGCCTGTTATACGAAGTGAAAAAAGTGATCGTCGGCCAGGATTATCTGTTGGAACGGTTGGTCGTTGCCTTGCTGGCGCGCGGGCATATCCTCGTCGAAGGCGTGCCCGGTCTGGCCAAAACATTGGCGATCAAGACCTTAGCGGAAGCCATTGGCGGCGATTTTAAGCGCATCCAATTCACGCCGGATCTTGTCCCGGCGGATTTGGTTGGCACGCGCATTTACAACCAAAAGACCGGCGAATTTAACACAGCCTTCGGGCCTGTCTTTACCAATCTACTGCTTGCGGATGAAATCAATCGCGCGCCGGCCAAAGTGCAAAGCGCCTTGCTCGAAGTCATGCAAGAGCGCCAGGTGACGATTGGCCGCGAAACCTTTGCGGTGCCGAAACCTTTCTTGGTCTTGGCCACCCAGAATCCCATCGAGACAGAAGGCACCTATCCGCTACCCGAAGCCCAAGTCGACCGCTTTATGCTCAAGGTGCTCGTCGGTTATCCTTCGGCCACGGAGGAATTTGTGATCGTTGAGCGCATGACGAGTATGTTACAAGCGGTGCAAAAAGTGTTGAATACGCAGCAACTGATCGGCTTGCAGCAAGAGACTGACAAAGTGTATGTCGATCCCGCCTTGATTGAGTATGCGGTCAAGATGGTCTCTGCGACACGGAAGCCGCAAGATTATGGTTTAAAAGAGTTAGCCCACTACATTACGTTCGGCGCCAGTCCACGGGCTTCCATCAATCTGATCCTCGGTGGACGGGCGCTCGCTTTTGTACGCGGGCGTAATTATGTATTGCCACAGGATGTGTTGGATATGGCGCTCGATGTGATGCGCCACCGGCTGGTGTTGTCGTACGAGGCGCTTTCGGACAATGTAACCGGCGACGATTTGTTGAAAAAGATTCTTAACCGCATTCCGATGCCCGAGGTGCCTTTACATGAGCACACCAACTTCCGCAACAATGCCTGAGCGGGGAACACCCGAGCGTATTCTCCACCGGCTCGACTGGCAGGTGATTCGTCGGCTAGATGGTCTGTTGCAAGGCGATTACCGCAGTCTTTTCTATGGCTATGGCATAGATTTTGCCGATCTGCGCGAATACCAACCTGGAGATGATATTCGCTACATCGATTGGAACGTCACCGCCCGTATGGATACGCCCTATGTCCGCCAGTATGTCGAAGACCGCGAAATCACGGCCTGGTTTCTGCTGGATTTGAGCCCTTCGATGGACTTTGGCGCCATGCAGAACTTAAAGCGAACCGTGTTGATTGATTTTGTCACCACGATTGCCCGCTTGCTCACACGGCATGGCAACCGAGTAGGTGCCGTCTTCTATGGTAGCCAGGTGGAGCGAACCATTCCTGCGCGTGGCGGCCGGCTCCAGGTCTTGCGCCTGATTCATGACCTGATCAAGCAGCCGCCGTTGCCCAAAGCGCCCTTTACCAATCTGACGCCGCTGCTCGAGGCTGGTCTCTATTCGATTAAGCAGCGTTCGTTGATCTTCATTATCTCAGATTTTATTAGCGCCCCTGGCTGGGAGCGTCCTCTGAAATTGCTCAGCCAGCGCCATGAGGTGTTGGCTGTACGCCTATGGGACCCGCGTGAAATGGAATTACCCGACATCGGGCCTGTGATTATGGAGGATGCAGAGACGGGTGAACAGCTTTATGTCGACACCCATGATAAAAAATTTCGACAGCGTTTTCAAGCTGCGGCCCAAGCGCGTGAAGCTGCCTTAAACGAAACACTCAAACGCGCGGGGGTGAGTGCATTGTCGCTCTCGACCGAAGAAGATTTGGTGCGCGCCATCGTGCGTTTTGCGGCCCTGCGCGAGCGACAGCGCCATTAGCCGAGAAATTCAGTACGACCTGTTAACGGATTCTGGGAACGAATTGAGCGGAGAGAAGCAATAGAGGGGAGCGGACGTTATCCGCTCAATTCGTTCCCAGAATCCGTTGCTATAGATTATAGGAATTGCCTATGTCATTCATCTGGCCCGCGATGCTTTTACTCCTCTTGTTGGTGCCGCTGGGCATTGCGTTTTATATCCGATTGCAGCGGCAACGGCGGCAAATGGCGGTGCGTTATGGCAGTCTTGGCTTTGTGCAAGAGACAGCGGGGCGTCGGCTCGGCCGACGGCGCCATATTCCGTCGATCCTCTTTCTGGTCGGCCTGATCCTGTTGCTGATCGCACTGGCGCGGCCACAAGCTGTGATCAGTTTGCCGCGCATCGAAGGCACGGTGATCCTGGCCTTTGACATTTCGGGCAGCATGGCGGCCGATGATCTAAAGCCGACCCGGATGGAAGCGGCAAAAGCGGCGGCGCGCGACTTTGTCGAGCGCCAACCATCGACGGTGCAGATCGGTGTTGTTGGCTTTAGTGATAATGGCTTTGCCGTGCAACCCCCCACCAACGACCAGGATGCGATTCTTGGTGCGATCAATCGCCTAACCCCGCAACGTGGCACTTCGCTTGGTCAGGGGATTCTCGCTTCGCTCAAAGTGATCGAAGTGGATAAGGCAAAGGCCGAAACACCACGTTTATATAGCAATTTGACGCCAACGCCCGTTGTTTCGCCAACGCCTGTGGCCAAAGGTACGCATTCGCCATCCGTCATTGTCTTGCTGACGGATGGTGAGAACAATGAGAACCCCGACCCACTAGTTGCGGCCCAAACCTCTATTGATCGTGGTGTGCGCATCTATACCGTTGGCATTGGCAGCGCGGCTGGCACAACCCTGCACGTCAATGGCTTTTCGGTCCATACGCAACTTGACGAGGCGACGCTGCAACAAATTTCGCAACTCACTGATGGCATCTATTATAATGCCGAGAACCAACAAGAGCTTCGCTCGGTCTACGATAATCTGGACCCACAGTTGGTGATCAAATCGGAAGCGATGGAAGTAACTTCGATTTTTGCTGGCGCCAGCATCCTTATCATGCTGATCGGTGGCGCCTTTTCGCTTTTGTGGTTCAGCCGCTTGCCATAAGCTGGTTGGTCAATGGACAAGCGACGATCTGAAAAGTGTGGATTGGCAATGTGAGCCGGGCAGGTCTCTGTTGGCTTCAATGGTCAAAGGCATGAAAAACCTTTTCAGATCCTTTCTACGGGTATAATGGAGGTAGTCGATGGACTTACTTTGGCCCTGGTTCCTACTCCTGTTGGTCTTAATTCCTTTGCTGATCGGGGTATATATTTGGATGTTACGCCGGCGACGGCGTTTTGCTGTGCGGTATTCTAGCCTGACTTTGGTGCGCGCTGCACTTTCTCAGCAGTCGCAAGTGCGGCGTCATGTGCCATTTGCCCTCTTTCTGTTGGCTTTAGCGAGCTTGATCTTTGCCTTGACTCGTCCAGTCTCGATTGTCAGTGTACCAACTGACCAAACCACCATCATTCTGGCGATGGATGCTTCGGGCAGTATGCGGGCGACTGATATTCAGCCCAGCCGGTTAGAGGCTGCCGAGGCCGCCGCGCTATCGTTCATCCAACGGCAAAAATCACGCACACAAATTGGGATCGTCGCGTTCGCCCGTTTTGCCGAAGTTGTCCAGCCCCCTACCACTGATCAAGAAGCCCTACAAGACGCGATTGCCAGCTTGACAACGGGGCGTGGCACCGCGATTGGCAGTGGCATCTTGAAAGCGATCGATACGATTGCCGAGATTGATCAGAGTGTCGCGCCCAGTGTGAGCGACCAGTCGACTGGCGTCCAACCGACAGCGGTGCCCAGTGGGGCTTATGCACCGGATATTATCGTCTTGCTGACAGATGGAGTGACCACCAACGGGCCTTTGCCTTTGGATGCCGCCCAGCAAGCGGCTGATCGTGGCATCCGCATTTACACGATTGGCTTTGGGACGGCCAATGGCTCAATTCCGTTTGGTGGTCAACAATCGCAAGGTGGCACCCAATTTGGTGGGGGCACACAGCAGGGTGGCCGGTTTCGCACTGGCATTGATGAGACCACTTTGAAGGAAGTGGCAGAGAAGACTGGTGGCAATTATTATTCTGCCACCAGTGCGAATGAGCTTCAGACTGTTTTTGAAGATCTGCCCACCTACTTAATTACGAAGCACGAAACGACAGAAATCAGTGTGGTGTTTGCCGCCTGCGGTGCGTTGCTCGCGGCGTTGGCCATTATTCTCTCGCTGCGTTGGCATCCGTTGCCCTGATCATTTCAGCCTTTTTTGTACCCTTGAGCCGCTAAATTTCTACGAGTAGCGACCGGCTCGTTCTGTGAAATTTCTAAATTTGTCGCCCAGCCAAGCACATTGCTTGGCTGGGCGTTTTTATTTAACGGCATCAATATCCCCCCAAACCAGCAAATGGTCGCTGGCATAACGGCCTGATCAACACTTTTTCAACGATTGGGTGCTATATTTTATAAAGGCTGGCGACGCTAAAGTCTGTCTTTTGACCCAGGCCTGTGATCTAGGGCACAACTTGGCTATGATTTACGGTATATTTCACGGATTCTATTTTTAGCTAGAATTATCTGACGAAAAGAGAACCCGGTATTTCAAGCCTCATTTTGTGCAGCTTTGACCTATGTGAGTGTAAGCCTTGTCACTGAAGCACTGTTATTCCACTATTAACGAACACCTAAATATATTCATGAGCATCGGAGACCCTACTATGTTCGCCCTACCCCCCGGACATCGTTTCACTCGCGAGCAATTCTCTGTAGAACCGTCATCGTTGCCGGTCGCAACGGACCGGCAACAGAAGTATCGGCGTCATTACCAGTTAGGCAACTATTTCAAACGCGCCGATGAGCTGGCCAGTGCTCAGGCGGAATACCAAAAAGCTATTCAAGCATTAGAAGACCGGCGCGCCCAACTACTCATTGAGCAACGCACCGATTTTCTGGCTGACAAGCAATTTGTCTACGAAGATATGGTTGATCTTTGTCTCGATTTGCAGCAACCAGATCAAGCGTTGGCCTATGCGGAATTGGTCAAGTCACGCGCATTGGCCGATCTTTTGGCGATCCAAGTGGACCTAAGCGCAGATGGTCAGCATTATGGAGAGCCGCCGTGGGGTGCTGCGTTACGGCATTTGCGCCAAGCGCGTGACCAAGGCGCCGAGGCTTGGCACGCGCCCGACGAAGTCCATTTGCGCGGCGGTGCACTGTCGCGCACGCTCGTGTCGCCCAAACCTCACCCCTCGGCCTTGGCTCTGATTGTCGCAGAAGCTGAACAGCGGTTGGTAACACTGTGGGGCAGCGTCCGCCCGCATAATCGCTCGGTTGGCCAGCCACCACTGCCGTCCACGCGCGCTAACGAAGCGATACAGGTGTGTCTAGCGCCGGATACTGCCCTGGTGGAATATTTTGTGATCAAGGGCCACTTCGTGGCGTTTGTGATGACGGCCGAGCGCATTTCTGCCCAACGCCTGCCGAGCACTTTGCCGCAAGTGCAGCAATTGCTCCTCTTCCTGCAACTAAATCTAAAAGCTGTTGCCCATAGCACGCCAACGCAACTTGCGCATTTAACCCGTAACGCCAACCAATTGCTGCTGCAGCTTTATAAGCTGTTGTTTGCACCGTTACATGGATCATTGGCGGCCTATCCACGCCTGATCATCGTGCCGCATGGCCTGCTACACCAGCTTCCATTTTCTGCTTTATACGATGGTCAGGCGTACCTGATCGAGCAGCATGAGATCAGCTATCTGCCCCGTGCTAGCCTGTTGCCCTATTGCACACAGACTGCACGCCGAACCGAAGCAAGCAAGACGATGAATATGGTGGCGCTGGGTTATTCAGTCGGGGGACGGCTCCCCTATGCTGTTCAAGAAGCGCAACAAGTGGCACGACGCATGCAGGGCGTGGCCTTCGTAGAAGAGGCTGCAACCACGGCGCAGATCCGTCAAGTGGCCGGAGAGTGCCGGTTATTACACGTGGCTACACATGGCCACTTTCGCATTGATAACCCGCTCTTTTCGGGCTTGGCGTTGGCCGATGGGTGGCTCACCCTGTTGGATATCTTGAACCTGCGTTTGCCGGCTTCGCTAGTCACGCTGAGTGCCTGTCAGACGGGTTGTCATCTGGTCGCCAGCGGTGATGAATTACTGGGATTGATGCGCGCCTTCCTCATTAGTGGGACTAGCTCACTCGTGACCTGTTTATGGGCGGTGCAGGATCAGGCAACGCAGCAATTCATGGACCAGTTTTATCAAAAGCTGGCTGACGGGTGGACCAAAGGCGCTGCGTTACAGGCGGCGCAACTTCACTTGCTCCACAGTCCGGGTGGGTCGGGGGATGGCCGTCGTGTGAGCTATGCCCATCCCTATTTCTGGGCTCCCTTCTTCTTGGTTGGCGCTTCCGGCGCATTGTAAGGTGTGGGGCGTACAACGACGACTAGGCGGTTACAGAGCGCATCGCGTTGGCACAGAGGAAAATGATTGGTTCTAATTTTCTTTGGAGATGTGGTACGGTCTCGCGGTTTTTATGGCTGGGGTCTGTGCAGATTAAGCTTTCGTTGAAAAAAGCGTCTCCAGGCTTTGGCCAACTCGGGCAATTTGATCAATTGTTGGGCCACATCTGGTTCAAATTCATGATAGGCGCATACATTGACTGTGTGTAGCGATATCGTTGGCTGCGGACGGGCTTGCAATTGCCAGCCATTGCCTGCGGTCACGATGCCAGGCGTCAGTACCCGTAAATAGAAACCTGTGCGGAGCGCTTGCCGCGTGCGTTTTTGAAAGTCTGGCAAGTGGAGTTTGCGGTTCTGCTTGCTACAAGGCATCCGTGGTCCGCTCACCTGGACCTGGACTGTGCCTACGACATAGATATCGCCAATATAAATTTTCTGCTCATCCGCATCCATCAGCGTCCAATTTTCGCCAATGCTCCCTGGGCCAAAGGTCGTCGTGTTGTAAACCGCATTCCAATGGTGATAATGATCCAGCGGATGGCAACAGACGGCCTGATCAGGCGAACCATGAATTTTGCGATCCGTCACCTGGTCGCCTTCGAGCCCGCGTATTTCAAGCTGCACAGGCCCAATCAGCGGTTTGCGAAAAATTGACGATTGCCAGGCGCCGGTTTCATCCGTGATCGTTTGTGGTTGACCAATGTGGATTGTATGAATGGTGATCATCAGCGTGCTCTCCAGATATGACCGGCTTGCGTGTGAGAAACGGTCTGAAAAGCCTAACGGCAGCAGTGCCTGAACGCGTGCGTTACACGGACAAAACTACCAGCGTAGATTACCTTTTTAATTCATGCTGGTGGATTTAGCCCGTGTAGCCGTGAATTTATTTGTTAAAGCTAACGTAGCAAAGATGATGAGGTTGCGGCTCAAATAATGGGTCCGTCCGACGCGGGAGACGTATCGACGGCTGTTTTTGCGGCAAGCGCCGTTTGCAAGCGTTCCGCTTCTGCTTGATAGGCGGCGGCCTGGGCAGCCTGCTCGTTGAGGCGCTCTTCCACCTGATTCACCTGATTCTGTGTCAGGGTCCAGCCAATCGCACCACCCCCAACCACGCCAGCGGTGAGCGGCACCAGTGCTCCGAGCAGTACGGCGACTTTGCTCGTCGCTACGGGCGCTACCACGACAGGGGTGGCAACAATGCCGGTTTTAGCAGCTGCCGTCCCGATCGCCGCCAGCACAGCTTTGGCGGTTCCAATGCCCTTAGCCATAAGGATGCTTTTGGAGACCAATATGGCGGTAACACCGCCGGTTGATGCCGCCAACGTCACGACGCCGACAGTTTGTAAGACTCCGCGATTTTGTTTGGCGAACTTTTCTACCGCGGCCAAATTTTTCTGTTTAAACATGACGCCTGCTCCCGAATAAGTGAACAGTTGGCCCTCCCGTTTTGGGGCGAACTGGACGAGATCCTGCTTACGCTGAAATTAATGCTGCGGCTATTGTAGTGCTCGATGGCAGCTTTGTCAATAGGCCTTAAGTTTCTGCGTGCACCCTGGATTGAGCTCGCGGTAAATAGGGGCTCTGTGCTAGGTTGCTCCAAGGCTTGGCAAAATGCTAGTTCAAATCGTGAGCATACCATCAAAACATATAAGTCTTCCGCGCTTTAATTATAGGATAAGATCTCACGAACACTAAGTCTAGACGCGTTGCGGGCGGGTAGATAGCTTGCGACAAGCGCGATCGTTACAGCCAAAAATAACCACAAGAGAGGGCCGTAAAGTGGAAAACTATTGTGCAAAGGCACGGCAAAGAAAGCTAGGCCCAAGGCATAGTTCATGATCCAACTGAGGGGAATGGCGAGAATGGCGCCTAGCAGCCAACTCAGCAGACCGACCGCCGCCCCTTCATAGAGAATAATGGCCCGGATCATCTGATTGGAGCCGCCAATGGCGCGCAACACGCCGATTTCGCGGATGCGTTCTAGCACGTTGAGCGTCATGGTGCTCATCAAACTTAAGCCACCCACCGCGGCAAACATGACCGCGGCAAAAGTCAATAATGCCGTCAAAATGCCGATCATCCGATTGACAACACTGAGGATCCGGGCATTGGTCTCAATGCTGCGGATGTGGAGGCCACGCTGGTCGAAGTCATCTTCAATGGCCTTGACAATGGTGTCCGTACTGCTATCGGAATGGGTGGCCGTCTTGAGCACGATGCGATCAACTTTGTCCACTTCCCCAATCGCATGGGTCAGCGCAGCATAATTGGCATAGGCGATCTGCATGTCTGGCCGTACTTCGGCAAACCCCATCATCTGCGAAGTGACAATCCCCACGATCCGCCAGGTCGTGTCGCGGCCATTGATTTTTAAGACATATTGGCTGCCAAGCTGTAAATCTGGCTCTTTCTTTGTGACAAAGACATTGACCACCAGCGCCTGTGTGTCACCAGGTTGTAGCCAGCGCCCAGCAAGCAGCGTAGGATGAATAAAGGCGCTATCCGCCGGCGGTCCGAAAAGCGCGACATCCTCCCGGCTCTGGCGACCATCTGGGTAGGCGCGAAAAGCCATTTGAGTGGCCCACCCTTCAGCATTGGTGACGCCTGGGATGCGCAAGCCTGCTTGTACAACCCGTTCGCGCCGATACGGGCGTTGAAAATTGACTGTAATATCTTGTTGCCAATACCTGGCGACATCCGAATTGAGGGTTAGTTGCAAAGAGGCAATGGTGTTTAAGACGGTGATGAAAATCCCACCGCCCACCGCCAATGCACAGAGGGTTAGGGCAAGCCGCACCTTACGCCGGAACATATTGCGTAAGGCATAGCGGACGGCGGCGGAACCGCGTTGCAACTGACCCAAGATGCGATCAATCAGGCCATTGCCAAATTGATCGGTGTTGGTGGTGCTGATCGCCTCGCGCACTGTGGTGCGGGAGCCACGTACAATGGGCATGATCGCCGCGCCCAGTGGTATGAATATGCCTGCACAAATTTGCAAGAGGATAACCAAGGGCGACATCTGAAAATTGTGAACATCAAAATTCAATAAGCTGGCTAGTTGAAAACTGAGCAACCCCGCACCAAGCACCCCTAATGGCGTGGAAATGCATAACGCCAGCAAACTGAAGACCAGGATAATGCTGACATACATGCCAATAATGTCACGGTTTGGCGCGCCAATCGCTTTCATCACCCCAATCTGTTGAATATGCCCGGTCAGCAATCCGGAGATCGTGTTAACGGTGAGCAAGGTGCTAAAGAGCAGCGTAAAAATGCCAAGGACATTCAAGATCAGAAAAAGCGATTGGGTAATGCTGTACAATGCATAATGACCAGGTGTGGGAATTTGCATACCAAAGACCTGGTGCCCCTCGTCTTTTAGTCGGTTTTCCACCGTTTTGGCCACTTGTTGAATATGGGTAATATTCTGGGCATCATCGCTTACCGTAATGCTCAATTGGTTGTAGGTGTCTGGCAGACCCAACTGGATCGCGGTGTCAACGGTGATATAGCCATAGAACGCCAAATCCGTCAGCGCGCCGGGGAGTTCGATCACATCATGCACCGTGCCCGAGACCAGCAATTGCCGCCGCTTGCCGTCCGGCATCTCGAGCAAGAGGGGCGCCCCAACGGGCGCGTTGATCGGCTCTAAGGAAGCTCGTTCGATCAGCACGGTTCGTTTGGGTGGCGGCCACTGCCCGGTCTGCGCACGAATTTGGTTGATGGAGAGCTTGTCAAAGTCGTGGAGCGCAATCAGGACCAGCACCTTCCAGCCCGTGCCAGGCACCCAGACCCGTGTGCGGGTGAAGAGCCGCCCTTGCGCTGCTTGAACGCCCGCCATATGTTCCACCGTTTTGACCAGATCTTCGTCAATGGCATCGGTCAATAACGTGGCCTGTGCAGGCTGGCTTGCGGCGTAGCCATTGGTAAAATCACGCGCTAAAATGGCCCATGTTTGCAGCAGCGTGCCGAAGGCAAAGACCCCAACGGCTGTGGCCAACACAATCATCAGGGTTTTGCTTTGATTGGCCCAGATATCGCGAAAGACTTTGCGCACGCGCACACTAGTGAACAAGCTTGAGGATCCTTCCCATGCTGGCAGTAAATTTATGACGGCGTAGAATTAATAACGCAGGTGACGCAGAAAGAAGCGTTACACAGAGAACACGGAGAAGCCACAGAGCACACGGAGGGAAATTTAACCTATAAATCAACCCCGCGTCGCCTGCACCAGGTACTGCGCAAGCGGCGGCGCCAGATGGCCCACCCCCACCAAAAGATCGGATAACAATGGGACGTTCAGCCAGTTTTGTAACAAGCGACCCATGCGCAACCGCTGGCTAAATTCTGCGAACCAACGTTGGCGATAACACGCCTCCCAGTCGGCTAGCGAAAGTGAACCACGCAGAAAATCGTGAGCCAAGGGGCCACATAATTCAGCCGACCGTAACGCCA
>JAPLGZ010000639.1 GCA_026389895.1 Chloroflexota bacterium
TGGCTCGGGATCGCCGCTTGGCGGGCAACGCCTGGTCTGCGCTATGTGACTGTCATTGGCTGTGGTCTATTAAAAGTTCCCTACTGGCGTTTTATCACAGCGCACTTTGTTGGCTCGTCATTCTATATTTGGTTCTTTCTAACCCTAGGCGCGGCGTTTGGGCCGCAGATCGTCGAGCGGATCCATCTGCCGCACACCGCCATTCGGCTGGCCTGGCTGCTCCTGTTGGGCGTGGGGCTCCCGACACTTCTGCTCTGGTGTGCACGGCGCGCGCGTATTTCCAGCGCCACAGTTCCTGTGCCATCGTTGCGCCGTTCATGGAGTGTGTTGGTGCTTGCGGGTAGCGTGGGCACGGTAGCCCTGGTTGCGATTTGGGCCAGCGCTACGACGACGGCTGCGCTGTTGAATACACCCCATCGCTTACCTTTTTTATATCAACGGATGCATGAAATGGTTGGCCGCGTGGGTTTTGGACCGCGGGTTGACCTCATCCGGCACGCCGTGTTGGCGCTTGTGCTCATTGTCGTAGCTGTACTCTATTATTCGATCACGGGGTCGCGTATGCGGCCTAGCCGTTGGTCATTGCCCCGTCAAGTCTTAGGATTGGTGGTGTTTGGCACAATTTTGGGCAGCTTCACCTTGATTGGCGAGGCCCATTCGACTTTTGGGCGTTTGGCCAATAGCGTACAGGTGGGGGTGTTGCTGCTAAGCATCATTGCCTATGCCGTTGTCACTGTCTATCTGCGGGCCCTCATGCTGACCATCCTGCCTTCAACCCCGCTCACCAGCCCCATTGGTTTACAGCCCGCTAATCAAGACTTTGGCCAGCAACGGCTGGTAGCCATCTTGCTCGGCCACCAGCCGCGCCGTGGCGATTTGGGGGCGGGCTAACGGTGGTGGCAATAAAGCTGCTAACCAGAGGCGAATCTGGGTGACAAGAAAGCGGATATTTACCGCTTCGGCCAGGGCCTCGGTCAGCCATTCGACGGCCAACGTCTGATCCCCGCGTTGCTGCGCAACCAGGCCCAAATTGGCTGTGAGCCCGGCGATGCGTTCCAGCGCAGAAAATTGACGAGCCAGGTAAGCTTGCTGTTCTTCGTAACGTTGGCCGAGGCGAGCCAACCCTGTCACCATCAGGCGCCGATAATGGGCGCGCTGTAGGGTGGCCCAATCGTCAAACTCTGGCAGATCTGGCAGCGTGAAACCGTTCAGAAAGTCGCCCTGATACAGATCGAGGGTGGCCTGTAATTCAGTCAGCTCGGAAGTAGGCAAGTCAAGTTGCGCGCTAAACAGACGTGTATCGATGGTGGCCGTAGTATCCAAAGCCAACGTATCCTCGTTGACCGCCAACTGCTCAGCGAAGATTTTTCGCAACCCATACAGTGTCGTGCGTAGATTCTGCTTGGCCGCTTGGCGGTCGGCATCTGGCCAAAAGAAGGCGAGAAGATGATCGCGGGTCAAAGGCGCCGGATGGGCAGCCAAATAATAGAGCAGGGCCCGACTTTTGCGCCGCGAGATGGCAACCGGATGATCACTGTAAGCGATGTGGGGCGCCCTCAACAGGCGAATGGACAACATGGCTGGCATTATAGCGAGTTGCGGAGAAGGGAACAAATCAATCGTTGACGCTTGGCGTGGTTAAGGGCAGGCAAGCCAAATTGTGGGCGCTATCTTGTGTCTGTCATGCGCATGATCCCCACAGCGGGCACGCAATGTCGCGGCGAAGCTAGATTGCGGTTTTATCTGAATAGGCTCCGCCGCTACACCGCATGCCCCTACGGTTATTCTGACGTCTGCTTTATTTGCGCAATAGCGGGATCACTTCTTTGGTAAAAAGTTCAATACCTGGGGTCGCTGGAAAATCGATCAGGCGCACGACTAAATGTTCAACGCCCAGATCGACAAAACGTTGCAACTGCGCCGCGACTTGGGTGGGTGTCCCAACGATTTGATTGTTTTTAAATGGCGAAGCCGC
>JAPLGZ010000263.1 GCA_026389895.1 Chloroflexota bacterium
CAATCAGCCGGTGCAAAATGGCTTTCGGGGCAAGATTATTCAGGTGGGATCGGTGCTCTCCTTTCAAGGTGGCATCCTTGTGCCCGCCTATGCTGCGGCAAAACATGGGCTGGAAGGGTTGACCAAAGCGCTGGCTAACGAATGGGCATCCCAGCAAATCAACGTCAACGTGATCGCGCCCGGCTACATGACCACTGACAACACCGAAAATCTGCGCAACGACCCTGCACGTTATCAGGCCATCGTGGCGCGCATTCCCGCCGGTCACTGGGGCGACCCCGATGACCTGGCGGGCGTGACCCTCTTCCTGGCGTCGGCGGCGTCCAATTATGTGCACGGGGCAACGATTGTAGTCGACGGTGGCTGGCTGGGGCGGTAGATTGTCGAGCACAAACCGCGAATCGGTACTTGAACCTTTGCCCTAGATGCATTACAATGTAGCCACAAAAGTGGCTACATTGTTCAGGAGGTAGATGATGTCGGATGTCGCTATGCGTGAGATCGGTGTGCGCGAGTTAAAAAACCAGGCTACAGAAATTTTACGCGAAGTGCGTGAACAACAGGCCGAATATATTGTGACTTATCATGGCAAGCCGGTGGCAAGGATTGTACCGTTTACGGAAGAACGTACAAATCTTCACACAAAACGTCCTGCACCGTCGCTTGCTGAACGCGAATCGATGTGGGCAGAATGGGATGCATTAGCCGCAGAGATTGATGAAAATTGGCAATCAGAATTAGGCGCCGTCGAACAACTATCGAAAGATCGGGGCTAATTCGTGATCCATACGCCGTATGTGATTGATGCCAGTGTCTATGTCGCACGTTCGCGCCGTAGTGAACCGGGGTTCGCCGATTCCGTTGCTTTGTTGCAGCGGATTGATATGGAACAGTGGCAGGTCTATTTGCCCTCGATCGCTTTGCCAGAGGTTGCTGGTAATATAGCACGCACGACTGGCAAACTCTCCTTTGCTCGCCACGTGCTCATCATTCTATTACAACCTTATGTAGAGATAATCGATGTCGATGTGACAATGGGCCAGTTCGCAGCTAACCTGGCCATGCAACACCGTATTCGTGGTTGTGACGCGGTCTACGTCGCCTTAGCCCAAATGCGCAATGCCGTGCTGATCACGCTCGACCAAGAACAACGCCAGCGCGTGCCACCAGGCGTTACCGCCCGCACCCCCGCCGAAGAGTTAGGCTTTTTACAAAGTTTAAACAATTAAACTATTTTCAAATTTTTCTTTTATCAGAAAGGAAAGCTCCCACAATGAAAATTACCAATGTCACGCCCATGGTGTTGGGCACCGAGTGGCGCAATATCACCTTTGTTAAAGTGGAGACCGATGAGGGATTGGTCGGCGCGGCGGATGTACGCGCCCTGAATCGCACCGACGCCGTCAATGGTTATTTGAGCGAGGCCGTGCCCCGTTATGTGTTGGGCGCAGACCCGTTTAATATCGAGCAGTTGGTCAACCGCATGTACATCGAGGACTATGGGCGGGCGGGCGAAATTGTGATGACAGGGATTGCGCTGATCGAAACAGCCTGTTGGGACATTGTCGGTCAGGCGCTGGGTGTGCCCGTCTATAAATTGCTCGGCGGCACCCTGCGCGACAAGATTAAGGCCTATGCCAACGGCTGGTACACTGTCGAGCGCTCGCCGCAAGAGTTCCACAACGCCGCAAAACAGGTGGTGGCCAAGGGCTACAAAGCGCTCAAGTTTGACCCATTTGGCGCGGGTTTTATGGAGATGGAACGCACGGAGAAGTTGCGTGCGATCAGTTTAGTCGAAGCCGTGCGTGACGCAATCGGACCAGATGTAGAAATCTTGGTCGAGATGCATGGCCGTTTCAACCCGGTGACGGCGATTGAGATGGCGCGTGAATTGGCGCAGTTCAAGCCAAGTTGGTACGAAGAACCCGTGCCGCCCGAAAATACCGCCGCCATGAAAAAAGTGGCCGATGCGATTGCGCCGCTGGGCATCCCGATTGCCACCGGCGAACGCTTGCACACCTCCTTTGAATATCGCGAGCTCTTCGAGATGCAAGCTGCCGACATTATTCAGACCGACATTACCCACTTTGGCGGCATTCTGAACACCAAAAAAGTCGCCGCTTGGGCCGCCAACTATTACATGCTGGTGGCGCCGCATAACGTCGGTGGTCCTTATTCCACGATGGCGGCGCTGCATTTGGACGCCACATTGCCCAATTTCAAGATTCAAGAATATTTCAACGACTTCTCCGAAGCCTTTGTCAAGCAAGCGGCGACTGGCCTGCCCGAAGTAGTCGACGGTTACTTTGATCTGCCCACCGCACCCGGCTTGGGCCTAAAGCTCAATGAGGACTTGATTCGGGAACATCCCCAGCGCAAGCTCCACTTCAACCTATTCGCGGATGACTGGCACAAACGCGAGGCAAAAAAACTGTAAACATTGGGTTATCGTGGGTAGGATGGGTCAATTGACCCATCCTACCGTGCGTTTGGCGAAACCGAGAAGAGACAACAACGAATTCGGACAGAAACGAATAGAGCAAATGCAGAGCACTGGAATGAATGGCTGAGGGGTTTGAATTATTCGTTTCTCTCTGAATTCGTTGTCGTATTTGAGAAAAGGAAAACTCATGAAGATCAGAGCCGCAGTTGTCCGAGAAATTAATCAATTAACCATCGAAGATGTCGAGCTAGACGCGCCCAAGCCCTATGAACTTCTTGTGCGTCTGCATGCGGCTGGCGTCTGTCACTCCGATTTGCATACCTATCGCGGTGAATTACGCGCGGCGCCGCCGCTTGTGCTCGGGCATGAAGGCGCGGGTGTGGTTGAAAAAGTAGGCGCGGCGGTGACCAAATTCAAGCCCGGTGACCGGATCCTGGTCAATTGGTTGCCTTCCTGTCTGCATTGCGAAGCCTGTCTGCGCGGCCAATCCAATCTATGCGAGCGTTTTCCCAGCACGACATTGGTTGGACTTTTGCCCGATGGCACCACGCGGTTGCATACATTGGATGGTATGCCACTCAAACACTATCTGAGTTCGGCGACAATGGCAGAATACGCCGTGATCGACGAAGCAGGCGCGATTGCGATTCCCGACGATGTGTCGTTCGAAGTCGGCGCCTTGATCGGCTGCGCTGTCGTGACCGGTGCCGGCGCGGTGATCAATACCGCCCATGCAGAAGCCGGCAGCTCAGCGGCGGTCATTGGCTGCGGCGGTGTCGGTTTGAGTGCGATCATGGGCGCGAAATTGGCCGGTTGTAATCCAATCATTGCGGTGGATGTGATGGAGAGCAAGTTGGCCTTTGCCTTGCAGATGGGGGCGACCCACACCATTAACGCCCGCGAAGTGGACGCGATTGAGACCTTGCGGACGCTGACGCGCGGCGGTCCCGACTATGTCTTTGACAGCGTGGGCGCAGCTGGCACCATTAATCAAGCCTTGAAGGCGGTGCGGCCCGGTGGCACGGCAACCATTATCGGGATGCATGCAATTAAGACGGATGTGCCAATTGCAGTTGGGCCATTGGTGGCGCAAAATAAAAGGTTGTTAGGTTCCTTCTTTGGCTCGTCACGCCCACACGTAGATCTGCCCAGGCTCGTCGAACTCTATCGATCACGACGCTTGCCACTAGATGACTTGATCACCAAACGTTATGCACTGGACGAGTTGCCGCTGGCGTTTGCCGATATGGAAGCTGGCCATGTGGCGCGCGGTGTGATTACGCTTTGAAAACGGCTTTAAGCGGAGCATTTGGGTCTAAGTAGATGTATGCCATCGTTTTGGGTTTGCACAACCTCAATCGCTGGCTGGTGCTTGGATTGGGTTGCTGGAGTTTCTATCAGTTGTTCAGCGGCTGGCGACAACAGCGCGCCTGGCGATCAACGGACCAGAAGAGTATTCAATGGTTTGTCGGGCTCTTCACGCTACAAGGTATGCTGGGCGCGACGCTCTACCTTTTACCTGGGGGATTGGTGGCTACGGTGCGTCAGGATATCGATCTGGCCGTGATCATGAAGCAGCGGGTTTTGCGTTTTTTTGTGCTGGAACATCCGGTGCAGATGGGCGTAGCGCTCCTCTGTGGCTATGCCGCGCTTGTGCTTGCCCAGCGCATTCGCCTGGAAGAGCGCCGGTTGGCAATAGGCGCTTTACTCCTCGGGATCGCGTTATTATTGATCATTACCGCGATCCCGTGGCCGTTTCTAAGCCAGGGGCGTCCCTGGTTGCGGCTTCCGTGAGTGACGGGTGAGGGATATTATGCTAACAGTGGAAGATTTGCTGCAACTGTATCAATTTGAAGCGTTACCAGTAGAAGGTGGAATTTTCAAGCAGATCTATCTGCCAGCCGAACGCATTCCCCAAGCCGCTTTGCCGGCCCGTTATACCAGTGACAAACCCTTTGGCACCGCCATTCTCTATCTATTAACTGACGATCCCAACTCGTTTTCGGCGCTACACAGGCTACCGACTGATGAAATCTACCATTTTTATCTGGGCGATCCGGTCGAAATATTACAACTTTACCCAGACGGAAGCAGCCAACGCGTGATCTTGGGCCAGGATGTGTTGCATGGACAACAGGTGCAATATGTTGCCCCGCGCGATGTTTGGATGGGCTCACATCTGTTACCCGGTGGTAAATTTGCCTTGATTGGCACGACCATGGCGCCTGGTTTTACCAACGATGATTATGTTGGTGGCGAACGCGCCGCGCTGATCGAGCAATATCCCCAAGAGACAGCATTGATCACACGCCTGACGCGCCTAGAGCAGCCTCTACATATGCGCCAGCGTGATGCGTGAAATTGCACCTTCACGCATCACGCTTTTATACTCATAGGAAAAACTTATGACAGAGATTCCCAGCGTCCGATCGCTTCTAGATTTTTCGGGCAAAGTTGCGATCGTCACGGGCAGTGGAAGTGGCTTGGGGCAGGGCATTGTGCTGCGTTTCGCCGAGGCTGGGGCCAGGGTGCTTGTCCACTATCGGTCCAGTGCGGATGGGGCCCAGGCTCTGGTCAAACAGGTTATTGACAGCGGTGGGCAAGCGATTGCCGCGCAAGCGGATGTAAGCGCCGAAGAAGATGTTGCGCGCTTGATCCGCGGTGCCGTGGAAACCTGGGGGCGAGTGGATGTGCTGATCAATAACGCGGGCAGCTATCCCATGGCGAGCGTATTGGCAATGACCCCGGCGGAATGGGACGCGGTGCTCAATGCAAATTTACGCAGTGTCTTTCTCTGTACGCAGGCGGCGGCCAAACAGATGATCAACCAGGGTAGCGGCGGGGCAATTGTCAACATCACATCGATTGAGGCCGAGAATCCAGCGCCAAGCCATAGTCATTACGTCGCCGCCAAAGCGGGCGTGTTGATGTATACACGCGCCTCAGCGGGCGAACTGGGTGCCTATGGCATCCGCGTCAACGCGGTGGCGCCTGGGCTGATCTGGCGTGAAGGAATTGATCAGGCGTGGCCAGATGGTGTCACGCGTTGGCAAAAGGCAGCCCCGCTCGGTCGCCTTGGTTTGCCGGCCGATGTAGCTGACGCTTGTCTCTTTCTGGCTTCACCCGCCGCCCGCTGGATCACCGGCGCTAACCTGACGGTTGACGGCGGTGTGATGACGCACCAGATATATTAATCGTGGCAGCCCACTAGCAGGGTGATAAGAAGAGAGGAAGAAGGGCAGGCACAGTTCGCAGCTTCATTGTGCTTCTTTGCTAATCTCTTGAGCAAATTTCAGGGAGAGGTGTATGCCCAAAGTGCAGCGCACCGTAATGATCATAGATGATGCGCAGAGCGCGCGCGACATCATACGGCATGCTCTACGCCAAGATGCAAACATTGACTATCAATTCATCGAAGCGGAGAATGGCGAGCAGGCGTTGACCTACCTGCGCCAGCAGCAACCCGCTTGTTTGCTGCTCAATTGTCAGTTGTCAGACACCGATGGGTTGACGCTCTTACAAACGGTGGTGCAGCAGGCGGCGCCGCACATCTACCCCATTGTCATGTTGGCCGGTCCCGATCATGCAGCTGTCGCCATGCAGGCGATGCAACAGGGCGCGCATGACTTTTTGCCCAAGGCTGCACTCACTGTTGAACAGGTGCAACGCGCAGTTAACAATGCCACAGAGAAGGTTACCCTGCTGCGCCAGGTGGCAAAGCAGCGTGAATGGTCACGGCTCAACCTTGCCAGCATGAGCAACGGGGTGAGCGCCATCGACGAGCAAGTCCTGGGTGTCGCGGAAGAGACCACGGAACACAAGCAGACTATACAAACCTTGCAGGCCAGTGGAGAACGCTACCGCACCTTATTTGAGGCGATGGATGAAGGCTTCAGCATTATCGAAATGATCTTTGATGCAGCAGATCAGCCGGTTGATTACCGCTTTTTAGAGATCAACCCAGCCTTTGAACGCTTCACAGGGCTTGAACAGGCTGTTGGCAAAACCGCGCGGCAACTTGTGCCCAACCTCGAAAAACATTGGTTTGAAATTTATGGCGACATCGCCCTCACAGGTGAGCCACAACGCTTTGTCGAAGGTTCAGAAGCGATGGGGCGTTGGTTTGATGTGTACGCCTTCCGCTTCGGCGAACCGGAGAGTCGCCGGGTGGCCGTACTCTTCAACAACATCACAGAGCGCAAACAGGCGGAAGATCAGTTACGCCGCCAGGAGGAGTTGCTGCGCCTAATTACCGACAACGTACCAGGATTGATCGGCTATATTGGGACGGATGAACGCTATCGCTTTGTCAACGCGACCTTTGAAACATGGTTCCAGCGCTCGCGCCAGCAGATCATCGGGAGCAGCGTCACTGAGTTGATTGGGGATGAGGATTGGGCACGCTTAAGTATCTATCGGAACCAGGCGTTGGCTGGTGACACCGTCAGTTATGAGACAATGTTTGCCTACCCCGATGGTATCACTCGTGCCGTTTGGGGACGTTACCAACCCCACATCGGCGCCGATGGCACGGTACTCGGCTTCTATCTTTTTCTAATGGATATTAGCGAACGCAAACGGGCGGAACAACATCAAAAATTCCTCAGTGAGTTGGGGATGCAGTTGCGGTTGTTGCGCGATACAGATGCGATCATGACACAATTGGTGAGCCGGTTAGGGCAACATCTCCAGGTGGCCGGGTGTCGGATCAACGAAGTAGATCTGACGAACCAACAGTTTAGCATACAAAAAGATTGGGTGGCCAGCGGCAAGCCAGTTGCAGGCACCTATGCCCTCTCCGAACTGGCGCCGCCCACCATCCTGGCCGAACTGGCTAAGGGCGAGACTGTTGCCGTTGCGAATACAGAAACCGATCCACGGACAACCCCGGTCGCAGAAAACTATCAAGCCCACCAGGTGACCTCCTTTATCGGGGTGCCAATGTTCCGCCATGAACAGTGGATCGCGACGTTGTCGGTCAAGGGAGAAAAGGAACGCCACTGGCGGCAGGATGAAATCCAACTGCTCGAAGCAATCGCCGGCCAATTCTGGCCCTTGCTTGAGCGGGTGCGCGCCGAAGAGGCATTGCGCATCGGCGAAGAGCGGTTGCGCTTGGCGCTGGCCGGCGGCGGCTTGGGCATCTGGGAATGGCAGATTCCAACCGACACCTTCACTTGGACCGAACAGGAGTTTGTGCTCTTTGGGCTCGCGCCGGATATGCCGATGACGCAGGAACGCTTTAATAGCCTGATTCATCACGAAGATCGTGCGGAGATTACGGCGGCGCTGGATCGATTGGCGACAGACGGGGGTGATTACACAGGCGAGTTTCGTATCATCCACTCGGATGGGCAGGTGCGCTGGTTGGCCGAGCGCTGTGTAGCCATTTGTGACGCGCAGGGTCAACCGGTGCGTCTATTAGGCGTCAACTTTGATATTACCAAACGCAAACAGGCAGAACAAGCGCTCCATCAGTTCAATGAGCAATTGGAGCAACAGGTAAAGGCGCGCACCGCCGAATTGACCAAACGCTTGCAAGAACTCGATCAATTTGCCTATGTCACCTCACATGATCTCAAAGCCCCCTTGCGGGCGATTGATCACCTTGCCCGTTGGATTAATGACGACGCGGGTAGTCTCCTACCGCCGTCATCACGCGGTCACCTGGAGAAAATTCAGGGGCGCATTAAACGCATGGAGAAATTACTGGATGATCTGCTCACCTATTCGCGCGCGGATCGCTATCAATATGCGACAGAGAAGGTCAATGTAGCGCTTTTACTCGATGATATTATCCGCCTGGTGACACCGCCGCAGGGCTTTGCCGTGAGTACGCAAACGTCGTTGCCCCTCTTGATCACTCAAAGGGTGCCGCTGGAAACGGTATTACGCAATTTGATCAACAATGCCATCAAACATCATGATCGCAGCGATGGTCAGGTGCGGGTAGTCGCCCAGGATAGGGGTGAATTTTTTGAATTTAGCGTAAGCGATGATGGCCCTGGCATTGCGCCAGAATTTCATGAACGGATCTTTCAACTCTTCCAGACACTCAAGCCGCGCGACCAAGTGGAAGGCAGCGGGATGGGGCTGGCGATTGTCAAGAAGATCGTTGAAAGTCATCATGGGCGCATCACCGTCTCCTCCACGCTGGGCAAAGGCGCCACCTTTCACTTTACCTGGCCGAAAACATAAAAATTTCTTCCGCTTATCCCTCGGGGCGCTTAGCCATTATCGGTGGCGCCGGATTATTGATCTGTTTTTGATAACGTTCTACCAACGGTGTGACATGTCGGCGTAAAACACCTTCGGGATCAAACGCGGAATCATACAAGCCCAAGTGGATCAGATAATTTTCGAGCGGGCGGCGTCCTCGACGATAGATCCAATCTACCATACTAAAGAGAGGAAACCAGGTATACCCGACAACGGCTACACCCTGACGGCGTAATTGGTAGAGGGCGCTCACTGTTTCATCCATCCACTGAGCGCGCCGTGCCAGATTGCCTTTGGCAGAGGTTTCGGTGATCATTATGGGCAACTGATAGCGGGCATGAACGCGCGCACTCACTTCGCCAAGTGCCGCACCGTGGGTTTGCCGGGGGAGACGATAGAGGCCACCATGCTTGCGCACCGCCAATTCGCCATAAGACCAGGGATAAAAATTGACGCCTAAAAAATCAAAATTGATCGCATGATCGCGAAACCAAGCGAGTTCGCCCTCGCTGACCCCGAGATTGAGCAGAAAGGCATAGAGCGGATGATCCTCATTGAGGCGCCCCAGGCACAAGTCTAGGCTCAAATATTGTTGTTCATTCAGGCGTGCGACCAAAGGCTGCCATTCAAGCGGCTGCGTCCAAAAATGGCGGGTGGCTTCCACCTGGATGGTCTGCATATCCGGTTGTTCGGCTTTGAGTGCTTCAACGGTACGAATGATGCCGCGCGTGATGCCAAGCAATACTTTGATATAGCCATCTTCGCCATTCAGATAAGGAGGCCACTCACCGCGAAAGCCAGACCATTCGGCACTGAGGACAGGTTCATTATAGGGTGTGTAATAGCGGACCAGCGACTTATAACGCGCCGCCACAGCCGCCGCATAACGCGCCACGGCTTCTGGGTAACCATGATTGATAAAACTGTTGTCCAACCATAAGGGCGTGCCATAATGCATCAAGTCCAGAATAGGGATGATGCCCTTAACATTGACCATATAGTCGAGCACTTGATCCACCCAAGCCCACTCCCATTGCCCGGGTCTGGGTTGTACGCGATACCATGGAATGCCCCAGCGGAGAGCCTGGACCCCAGTTTCCGCCACCAGATCAATATCAGATTTCCACTGTTGATAATGCTGGGTGAGGGTATATTCGTCCAGTGCACGGAAACCGGGCCGGATCTGCGGGATAAACGTATTTTCGATGCCGGTTGCCCAGCAGAAATCAACCAGGAAGGGGTTAGCCATAGAACCCATCCTATCGATAAAGTATAAGGCTAGGCTTGAGCCAAAGATACGGAGTGACTAAAGCAATGCAAGGTTTGCCAGTTGGCTTACGCATCCACAATGATCCGTTGCAGCACTAATCCGAGGACAATCGCAAAGAGCAGGGCCCCAATAATTGCCCAAATTAACAGAAAAGCCTGGCCACCAACCTCGAGTGTAAAAATTGCGGGCAACCCTAACGAACCCGCGAGCCAAACGCCAAACCAGGCCCCAATGAAACCCACCACTAACGCGATCAAACAGCCGCCAGGTGAATAACCAGCAAACGCCTGGCCGATCGCGCCACAGATGGCGCCCACCGCGAGCAAGACGAGCCAAATGAGCAAAGGATAGCCCAAGATATACATCGACATATTCATATAAGAATACTCCGTATGTGAGCCACAGATGGTGGCATGCTTAGACCAGCACAAATTATGGGCCTGCATTGTGAGTCAGTGTATCAGTGAGAATTCAGGCGTACAATTAGCTCAGCACTAAGTAATAGATACAAATTGAGAGACTTTTTATCGTGAGGCGCAGGCTAGTGCGTTGCACTGTTCATTTGATGGTTTCTTTTGAACGCTCATCTGACCAGTGCAACGCACTAGCGTCTACCAGCTAATTTTAATGGGCTTCCACCTTTGTCATCTTGCCTTTATCGGCGGCAGATGCATTA
>JAPLGZ010000018.1 GCA_026389895.1 Chloroflexota bacterium
CCACATATCTTGGTATAAGATCTCCAAATCTGGATCGGCGCTCGCCCGCGCAAAGGCGATAGATTCGTTGACTTCCTGTACCACCTGCTGGTCTAAGGTCTCGACCGTTTCCGCCGCGATCAGTTGATGTTCGATGATGTACGAATGCAGGCGGGTGAGCGGATCTTTTTGGCGGGCGTCTTCCTGTTCGGCGCTTAGGCGATATTTTTGACCGGCCAAAAAGGCGTCTTCCCCTTCTGAATGCCCACCTTTGCGATGAGTTTTGGCCTCGATCAAAGTTGGCCCTTGACCGCTGCGGGCGCGGGCCACGGCTTGGATGGCGACATCATACATGGCCAGCGCATCGGTGCCGTCGGCAATGATGCCAGGAATGCCATAACCTTTGGCCCGGTCGGCAATATCCTTAATATTCATCGTCTTGATCGACGGTGTGAATTCGCCATATTGGTTGTTTTCGCAGACGAAGATCACCGGCAGTTTGAGCGCCGAAGCTAAGTTGAGCGATTCGTGGAAGCTGCCCTCATTGGATGCGCCATCGCCAAAAAAGGTGACAGAAACTTGGTCGGTGCCGCGATAATATGCACTAAGCCCGGCGCCGACCGCCACCGGCATACCACCGCCGACAATGCCACAGGCGCCCAACATGCCAATCTCAAAGTCGGCAATATGCTGTGAGCCGCCTTTGCCTTTGCAATAGCCCGTTGCCTTGCCAAACAGTTCGGCCATCATGCGATTAAAATCGCCCCCTTTGGCAATCACATGGCCGTGGCCGCGGTGTGTACTGATGATGTAGTCGTCATCGCGCAAGGCCGCGCAGACGCCCGCGCCAACGGCTTCTTCGCCAATGTACAAGTGGACAAAACCCGGCAATTGGCCTTGTGCAAAAAGTTTGCCCACCGCCTCTTCAAAGCGCCGAATACGCAAAATGCGGGTGTAGATGTCAAGAATTTTTTCGGTTGAAGCATTGGTCTGAAACATGGGAATATTTCCTGTGAATCTTTATGATTTTTGATTTACGATTTACGATTTACGAAGTAGTTTCGGCGTTATCGATGCTTCTGCTTTCGACAAATAATTCTCGAAAGCAGAAGCACCTATGCCGTCAAGCCAACTTCGTAAATCGTAAATCGTAAATCAAAAATCAAGTTCTTCGTTGTCGCTGAATCTCATAAAGCAGGATCGACGCGGCGCAGGCGACATTCAGTGACGTGGCCGCACCGCCGATTGGGATATTGACAATTACATCGCACAACTCACGATAGTACGCACTCATGCCCACTGTCTCATTGCCGATCACCAGGAGTGTGGGGCGAGTCCAATCATGGGCGGTGATATCATGGTCGGCTTTGGCGCTGCTGCCAACGATTTCAAATGCACCAATGGTTTGGCGGATTTGGGCAAACCAGGGATCCAATTCACGTGGCGAGGCGACGCGCACCACTGGCAATGTAAACAAGGTGCCGACACTGGCGCTGATCGTCTCCGGGTCATACAGATCGGCCGCATGCCCGGTGATCACCAAACCATCTGCGCCCAGTGCATCTGCCGAACGAATTATGGTGCCTAAATTGCCTGGGCTGGCTGGCCGATCGAAAAGCAACACGAGCAAATTGGCGCGGATCGGAATGCGTTCTAGCTTATCCTCCGGCATCGCCACCAGCGCCAGCAATTCGGATGATTCTTCTTTGCCACTGAGTTTGGCTAACAAAGGCTCCGCAACTTCGTAATGGATATTCGCCACCGAATGAGCTAACAGATGACTCGCCCAGTCCGACAGCTTGCGTTCGGGCGAATAGAGCCAAGCTTTGATCGCCCAATCGTGCTGCAACGCCAAATTAATCTGGCGCACCCCTTCGACCAGAAACTCGTGCTGCTTTTGGCGCTTCTCGCGATTACGGCGCAACGCCTCGATCAGTTGAAAGGTGGCGTTTTCCGAGTAAATCCGAACGATTTTAGGTGTCATTGGTTAAGTGGTCATGACCGACGATATTTGTTGCCTGATTCGCCTAGACAACCGTCGCTGTTATGTACAAATCTCCGCTGCCGTTAATGCCAACACTTTTGTGGCCGTGACAATCTGCTCCACTTCAATACATTCATCGACCATTGGCCAGATCGGAATAAAGCCAGGGCCGTATTCGACACATTGGATGCCGACGCCCTTAAAGTGGCAGGTGTCCGCTGTCGCTCCCATCCGATGACCCGCGCCAACGTTGGCTGGCTGGCCGCTGATCAATTCATGGCTGCGAATCAGGCTGGCCACCACCGGCGTCTCGACTGGTGTTGCGTCGCGTGCTGGCATATTCGGCTGTTGCGGACTTTGCGGGATGATCAATTCATATTGGAATTCTGGATCTGCCGCGGCAATCCTATCCAGCAACGCGGTCATATCCTGACGCACGCTCTCCTCCGTCATGCCGGGGATGATGCGCAGGTCAAACATTAGGGTGGTGGTATTTTGGAAATGTTCAATATTGCGCACGCCAATGCGCGGGTAGCCGGGCAACAGTGGATGCGGTGTATAACGCAGCCAACTCTCTTGGGGGATCGGCTGGTAAGATGGGCCAAAGGCATGAATGACTTTGGTGATCTTTTCAATCGGGTTGATGTATGGCACGCGATGTTTAAATTCACCGATCACGCGCACTTTGCCCTGCACATAGCCGACCGAAATGATCCCCACATCTAAATTGCCCGCTTCGGTGACAATACAATAATCGGGGCGCAGACCACTTTCAACCAAACGCACCGCCCCCACCCCACCACCGGTTTCGGCGACGACGCAGGCTACAATTAAATCACCTTTGAGCTTGCGCCCAGAACGGCGCACCGTCTCCGCGGCCATCAAAATCGCGGCAACGCCGGCTTTCATGTTGATCGCGCCGAGGCCGTATAGATAACCGTTGTCGATCTCACCGCCAAACGGATCGTGCTTCCACTCTGCTTCGCGGAACGGGCGACCCTGCCAGTCGCTTGTATCGGTATGCCCACAAAGCATTAAGCTGGGGCCGCTGCCATCGCCTTTTAGTGTGCCGATGGCTTGATGGGTGAAACCGGTCGGATGGTCTTTCCTATTGTGCAAAGGTACTTCTTGCAAATCAACTTCAAAGCCGCGCGCCCGCATCCAGTCGGCGATCCAATACCCAACACCCGATTCATGCCAAAGAAAAGACGGAATGCGGATTAATTGTTGGGTCAATTCAATTGGTTCGTCGGGGGCGAGGTGAGCCAAAATTTCTGTGTTCATGCCTTAATCCTGCTTCGCCGCCCATACATCGAAGCCCACTTGCGCCCCGCCCCATAATTCCTTAACCCCAATCGTGTTGCGGGTTGGATAGGGTGCCGAGAAGAATTCTCGATAGACACGATCCATATCGGCAAAACGGTTGATATCGGTCAGTGAGACGTTGATCCGAATCACATCGGCCATCGAAGAACCAGCCTCTTCCAGCACAGCCTTGATATTGCCCAAGGCCTGACGCACTTCTGCATCGAAGCCCCCTTTTACGACGCCCGAGCCATCGGGATGTGTACCCAGATAACCCGCCGTCACGATTAAATTTCCCCACCGGATGCCTTGGCTGTAACCGGAGGAAGGAACGGGTGCTTTGTCGGTCAAAATAACGTCAAAGGCTGCCATGATTGACTCCAAGATTGATGGAAACGCTTTCGGAGAGTGGTTTACGACGCATCGCGTTCGCCGCGCGCATCACGCAAATAATTATAAACGGTCGCTCGGCTCAAGCCAAGCTGATCCGCCAGGATTGGTACGGCCTTTTTGACTTGAAAAACACCTTTGTCCGCCAGGCGGCCAATCAACTCAACTTTTTCTTCACGATTCATGAGTGGCAAGCTTTGGCCCAATGCATACAAGGTCTCGGTTAAAAGTGACTGGACTGTCTCTTCAATGTCATCCGAAAAGGTCTCAATCACGTCCCCCTTTTCTTCTGTCAAGACAAAGCTACCTAATAATTTGCGCATATTGACAAACGCGCTGATGTCGAAGTTAACACAGAATGCACCATACGCTTTGCCATCTTGACCGCGCAAAAAGACCGTGCACGATTTCATCAAGCGGCCGCCGGGCAGGCTGGTCAAATAATTGTATAGATCCTCGTCCGTCTCCCCTTGGCTCGCCTTGGCCAGCAGCAGATCGGTCGCAGCGCCGCCAATGGTGCGCCCCGTGATATTGCCCTCCAGCGCAATAATCGAGTGTTCAAAGTCCGCGAAGTCGTGGATCACGACTTCACAAAACGGGTCAAACAGACGATGCAGCGCTACGGCCACCCGTTTTAACACTTGAAAGACAGCGGCTTTATCTGCTACACTGCTAGGCAACTCTGCTGGAAAGAGCAGACTTTGGGGATAAGTTTGTGAATCTAAATTGTTCTGACGTTGTGTCATAGGTCTGCACCAGAACAGAGCAGCGTGATGATTTTGTATGAATTTAATCGACCATTAAAGAATACGCGATTTTTTACACTTTGTCAATCGTTAGACATTGTGGAAAACAGCCAATATGCGGTTTAATTCATCTAGCAACTTGCACAATGCATAGGATTGTCGCACGCAAAGCCGCAAAGAGCGCAAAGAAAAGCCAGATCAGCTTAGCGGATTTTGCGACTTTATGTGAGAATTCTGCTGTTTTGTATAAGTCCTCTATTCGTAAAAAGGAGATTGTATCGTACGCCTATGTCTACAGAATCAGTTTCTACACGCGTTGATAACCGCGACCAGGTGCTCTATGCCCAAAAAGGTCCTGCCACCCTGACTGAAATGAGCAGCCATGATATTGCAGCGGCGCTTCAACAGACCAATGTGATCTTATTGCCATTTGGCGCGACCGAAGCCCACGGTGCGCATCTGCCGCTGGGCACGGACACAATGGAGGCGCGCGAAATTTGCCGGCGCACGGCCATTCGCCTGGCTGAGCAAAATTGCCCCGTCGTGATCGGGCCCGTGATCCCATTTGGCACGTCCAATTTTCACTTGGACTATCCGGGCACTGTATCGGTCAAACCGGAGACGTTGATTGCACTGATCCGCGATATTTGTATGAGTTTATATAAAAGTGGTTTTCGTAACTTTGTCTTTATCCACGGCCACGATGGGAGCTTGCCGTCGATGATGGTGGGCGCGCAAAATCTTGTGGAAGAGACGCCCGAGGCGCAGGCCATTATCCTCAACTGGTTGACGCCGTTGAGCAAGGTTTATGGCACAATTCAGCAATCAAAGAAAAGTGAGGGACACGGTGGCGAAGGCGAGACTGCGCGTTTGCTGGTGACACACCCAGAATTGGTGCATCCTGAACGCAGCGAAGCCTTTCACGTTGAGCCAGATGAAATGCGTAAATTACAAGGGCCGGAGCATATCAAAACCGGCGGCGCTATTTTTTATAGCACACGCAAATATCCGAATTACTACATTGGCACCCCTCAGCTCGCAAAAGTTGAAACAGGTGAAAAAGGCTATGCGGTGATTGTCGATTGGGTGAGTATGGTCATTCAGCGTGATTTCTTTGGCCATCAAGGCTAATTTACAGAAGAAAACGCTGTGTGCTACTCGTTGTTTGTAACTTGGCATCGCAACAAGGGCAAACTGGCGTTTCCATATTCACCAACCACGATGTGTTATCAGTGGTATCGGTTAGCAGCCAAACATCGTTAAATGAGGAGACCTTGCGCACCAGGATTTCGTCGGTGAGGCAAGATGCGTTCAGGCAAAAGCGTCGTTCGGCACGCACGGCGTTTGTTAGTTGGCTGGCCGGATTGTTCGTGACTGATTTTGTTCTGGTCGATGGGCTCTGGTACATGGTGTTTTCCTTTGTAATTGGGGATAAGTGGTTATACGTACATACTTAATTAATCGTAAATTTCTCGCGAATCCTTCGCGCTCCTATAATCAATTTAAAAATACCTTGATTTGATCGATTAGCGCGAAGGATTCGCGGCCAACAAGACGGCGCCACAATGTGGGCAAGTAGGTGCTTCACCCATCGTAAACCAAGCCTGATCTTCAACGGGGTCGGTGAGGACCCAGACATTGGCTTGCGGAGAGATGCGTTGGACACTGATCTCATCGGTAAAACAGGAGGTGCTGGGGCAAAACCGTTGTTCTGGTTGGTGTTGGTTCGTTTTGCGATTGGGTTTGGTCTTGGTAACCGTTGTAGATTCCGACAAACTAACATTCAGGTTTGTAGTGTACATAATTCCTCCAAGAGTTGGCTTGATATGAAGAAGGCCGATTTGGCAACAACTGGTGTTGTATCTATAAACGTAGTATAAAGAAGTATCGTTGAAAGAACGTTGATTTAGTGTTACAGAGCGTTTACAGTCGATCAATTTTATGCTGCAATCTTTTGGCTGGGTTCCAATGCCAGCCTAATGAGCAGGGGCGATGCAGGAAGTGTAGCAGAGCGAACTGCTCATTTTCCAGACCGAAAACAGACCACTTTGGGATGAATTACAATTTTTCTGAACATGAGTAATCAAGGAAATAAACTGATGAATGTAAATCTAAGCGAACAGTGGGAAAATGAAGGCTACGTTGTGTTGCGCGGTCTGTTCGATAGCCAACGTTCGGCTACCTTGCTCAAGATTTGTGACGCAATTCTAGACCAGTGGCGTGTCAACAATCCTGAGAAGGGCACACCGGGCGGTGGTCCCGATGCCACCGTCATGCGCCACCTCAATCACCCTGGTTATTTCACCGAGCAGCGTGCTGGGCTGAGTGACATCCTAGACGCCGTCGCCGATCCCCAAGTGCTCGATATCGCCCGTAATATTCTTGGGGATGAGCCACTCTTTCGTTGCACCAGCTTCTTCTTCAACCCGCTGGCTGATGGTCGCGACGGCAACTGGCATCGCGATTCACAATTTTCGGCGGCCAACGATGAGGAAGAAAAGGCGACGATCGCCAAATTGATCCGTTCTGGCACCAGCATCCAAATGCAAATCCCACTCGTACCCAGCGCCGACATCGAATATGTGCCCAACTCGCACATCCGCTGGGATACGCCGGAAGAATATGCGATTCGCCGCGCGGATGGCGGCAAAAATAATCGCTCGAATGCCATGCCTGGTGCCTTGCGGTTAGCGCTTGAACCGGGTGACGCCGCCCTCTTCAACCCCTATGGCATTCACCGTGGGCGCTATCACACGACACCCTTGCGCCGCACATTGATGTTAACCTATACCAAAAGCTCTGAGACCCACTCAGACTATTTTTCCAACCAGCCGTGGTTTTTAGAGCCAGGTTATCTGGACGGATTGAAGCCGGAAACGCGCGCTTTCCTCGACCGCTTTGTGGATCAATATACGCCCTTCTGGCAGGAAAAGCTGGCGGAAACGGTGAAAGCATAGGGATATGGGCGTAGGGATACGGGATTAGGAATATAGATGGTTCTAATCCCGTATCCCTAATCCCGTATCCCTACGCCCTGCCTTCGTCTCTCCCCAATTGTTTGACAAAGTGTTCTATCGCTTTTACACTTGTTGAAACAAGGGGTGCCGATTGATAGGAGTCGAAACATGGATTCTGTTCTAACCATACAATCAGATGAAACCGGAATTGGTGTCAGCACATTACAAGGCTTACGGGCGTTGCAGCGACTCTACGAGCAGGGTTATCAAGATGACGTTGTTGATTTGACGGTGCATAAATTACTTGAGCATCAGGTGCAGAAAGATCAAACACAGCTCATTGAACTCGCTAATCAACTGGCCGTCTATGAAGAGCGCTTTGGTTTGGCATCTGAACAATTCTACGAAAAATATAAAGCTGGGCAGCAGGGAGATGACGAAGATAGTTTTGAATGGCAAGTACTTTATCAGATGTATACTCGACTTCGGCATGAACTGGAAACACTCCAAGGGTCGTTCCAGGATTTAGTATGACGGTTGAGACCCGAATTAAATCTGAATACGCGGTGTTGCTCAGCCATCCAATCGTCCAATCCGTAGAGCTGGTGAAATATATTGTTAATCATTTAAACGGTTATCTTCGTGTCCGTTGTCTGTTGACCAACGATGATTTTCTTGAAGTAGCCCTCCACCTTTGCTGCAAGCCGGACAAGTTGTGACCGATAGTTATCGCTATCAGTGGATGGATAGTACACATACTACTTTGCGGCGACGCTGGGATAATGCTCCCCATTACCCCGATTTACAGAATTTCCCGCATCATTGCCATGTAGGGCACGAAGATAATGTTGAACCCGCTTTATTGATGGATATCACTCATTTGCTCAACTTCATCACGAATAAGATCACTTCACCTTAATCGCGCAGTTCACCAGGAGGATTACCCCACCATGCAAATGACCGACCATGTGCCACTGGTTGCCCCAGTGATTGATCCGATCACTATGCTCCGCCCACGCCGTAAGATCACGGGGATTTCAGCGATCTTGTTGCCCTTTACCGATGAGCAGGCGATTGACTGGGATAGCTTTTGTGTTCATACAGCGCGCACATCAGATGCCGGCCTGGCGCCAGCGGTGAACATGGATACGGGCTATGTCAATTTTCTGGACGATGCCACCCGGCGCGAAGTGCTAGCCCGCACCCAAGAGACGTTGGAAGGCCGACCTTTTGTTGCGGGCGCGTTTGTGCCCGATCAGCCCGGTGATCCGTGGAACCCCGCGGCCTATCAGCGCCAGATTGAGATTATCCAACATTATGGCGGCACACCGGTCATTTTTCAGTCGTATGGGTTGACGCAACAGCCGGGTGAGCAGATCGTGGCTGCCTATGCCGAATTGGCGCGCACGGCCCCACGATTTGTCGCCTTTGAACTGGGTAAGATGTTTGCACCCTTCGGTCAAATTTACGATTTGGTCACCTACGCCGGTCTTCTGTCGATCCCGCAATGTGTCGGCGCCAAACATTCCTCGCTCAGCCGCGAACTGGAATGGCAACGGCTGGCCCTGCGCGATCAGGTGCGCCCCGACTTCCAGGTCTATACCGGCAACGATTTGGCCGTGGACATGGTGATGTATGGCAGTGATTATCTGCTGGGTCTGAGCACCTTTGCTCCTGATCTGTTTGCCAAACGCGACGCACTGTGGGAAGCCGGCGATCCGGCCTTTTATGAGCTAAATGACTTGCTCCAATATCTGGGGTTCCTGGCTTTTCGCCCACCCGTGCCCGCCTACAAACATAGCGCCGCCATGTTCCTGAAGTTGCGCGGCTGGATTACATCAGACGAACCCCACCCGCGCGGTGAGCGTCGCCCTGCCAGCGACCGGGCGATCTTGGCCGATATTGCCGAACGCCTTGGCGTATTGGGAGGCGCATAGATGGCGACAATGCGACGGGTGGCCGCGCTAAAAACGGCGGCAGATTTTCAGGCCTATGTGCATGAACTTGGTATCACATTGCCCTTTGACGAAACAGTTGCGGTGGGGCCAGATGCCCCTTTGGCACAACCCTATCAGATCGGCGAGTGGCGGGTGGGCAACCGGTTTGCGGTGTTGCCGATGGAAGGCTGGGATGGCGACACAGATGGCCGGCCCACTGAACTGGTGCGGCGACGCTGGCAACGGTTCGGGCAGAGTGGCGCCAAATTGATCTGGGGTGGCGAGGCCGTGGCCGTGCGCCCGGATGGTCGCGCCAATCCGCACCAGTTGATGCTGCTGCCTGAGACGGTGGACGAGTTGGCGCAATTGCGTTCGCTGCTGGTGCAAACGCATGAAACCAGCTTTGATCGTAGCGATGACCTCCTGATCGGCCTGCAATTGACCCATTCTGGCCGTTTTGCGCGGCCACTGGACAAAAAGTTGGCGCCATGGATTCTCTACCACCATCCGCTGCTCGACAAGCGTTTTGGCCTCGCCGCCGATTATCCGTTGATGACCGATGACGCGATTGAGGAACTTATTGAGGATTATGTGAAAGCGGCTGTGCTCGCGCAACAGGCTGGGTTTGCCTTTGTCGATGTGAAACATTGTCACGGTTATCTTGGCCACGAATTTCTCACCGCCGTGGATCGGCCAGGCAAATATGGCGGCAGTTTTGAAAACCGCACTCGTTTTCTGCGCGAGTTGGTGGCTGGCATTCGCCGCGCCGCACCCGGTCTAGGCATCGGGGTGCGCCTCAGCGCCTTTGATCTTGTCCCCTTTCAACCTGGCCCAGAACCAGAGCGCCGGGGCATGCCGGTGCAGGGAAATGATCAGGATTATCGTTACGCCTTCGGCAGCGACGCCAGTGGTTTGCAGGTCGATCTGACCGAGCCGTTGCAATTCCTCGACCAATTGACGGCATTGGATATTCGCCTGGTCTGTATTACGGCTGGCAGCCCCTATTACAATCCGCACATTCAGCGCCCGGCCTTCTTCCCACCCTCCGACGGTTACCAGCCACCCGAAGATCCGCTCGTCGGTGTCGCCCGCCAGATTGCCGCGGTGGCTGAATTGAAACGCCAGCGCCCTGACCTCGTCTATGTTGGGTCTGGCTACTCCTACTTGCAGGATTGGTTTGCCCAAGTGGCGCAAGGTGCGGTGCGCACTGGCCAAACGGACTTTGTCGGCATCGGGCGTATGGTGCTCTCTTATCCCGATATTTGCGCCGATATTCTGGCTGGTCGCACTGTGCAGCGCAAAAGACTCTGTCGCACCTTTAGCGATTGCACCACCGCCCCGCGCAACGGCATGATCTCCGGCTGTTTCCCGCTTGACGATTTTTACAAAAAACGGCCAGAATTCGAGCAGTTGAGACTGATTAAAGGCGAACAAAGTGTGTAGCGAGCAGGATTTACGCCGGCAAAGTCTATAAACTGCGCTGGTTTTTCTTGGCGGCCTTTTGGGCACCCTTTAGGGTATATTTGCGTGCGAATATGGTTTTCGTATGTTGAGTTGTAGCCGAATGATGGAGAAATAGATGCGACCACGCACGGTCGATTGGTTGCTTTGCCTGTTCGTCAGCGGCGAAGTGCTCACGGGGTTGATCTCCTTTACGATTGGCACGTTGGACAAACGCTGGCTGTTTGTCGTGCATGGCATGCTGGGGCTGGCGCTCGTGGTGCTGGTCTATTGGAAGATGCAACGTGTCTGGCGGCGTTTGACCATCCGCGACCGCTGGGACGACGCCACGCTGGCCGCAGCCACTACGCTTGGCGCAGTGTTGCTGACCTTTGTCACCGGTCTGGTCTGGACCAGTTTTCAGTGGCCGCTGGGCTATCCGAATGGGATGATTTTGCACACCCTCTTTGGCCTGCTGCTGTTCTTTTTTATGGTCTGGCACATGGCGGTGCGCTATAAACCCTGGCGCTTACAGGATCTCCGTGGACGGCGTAACGCTTTGCGTTTTTTGGCAATGTTGGGCATCGGTGGCATTGCCTGGCAGAGTCAACAGACGTTCAATCGGGCTGCCGCGGCGCCGGGGGCAAGCCGGCGTTTTACCGGTTCGCGCGAGACCGCCACCGACCAGGGCAATGCTTATCCGATCACGATGTGGATGTTGGACAATCCGGCGCCGCTTGACGTGACCCAGTTTCAATTACGGGTGCATGGTGCGGTCAACCAAACACTGACGTTAGATTATCCAGCCGTGCTGGCCGCGGCCACCGCACAGGCGCGCGCCTTGATCGATTGCACAGGCGGCTGGTATACGACCCAAGATTGGCAGGGCGTTTCGATTCGCTGGTTGCTAGAGCAAGTGCAGCCGGCTGCGGATGCGGTGGCCGTGAGTTTTATTTCTACAACAGGGTATCGGTGGAGTTTGCCGTTGGCCGAAGCGCAGACGACGCTGTTAGCAACGCATGTGGGCGGCGAATTGCTCACACCTGGCCACGGCGCGCCGTTGCGTCTGGTGGCGCCAGGGCGGCGCGGTTTTCAGTGGGTAAAGTGGGTGACTGAAATCCAGGTGTTAACGGCGGCCGATTACGGGCAATGGCTGGCGATTTTTACAAGTGGTCTAAGATGATAAAAAACGACGCCTCACCCCCCGCTTCTTCTGAAGCGCCCCCCTCTCCTGAATCAAAGGGCAGAGTTCAGGAGAGGGGGACAAAGCAACTACCCTGGTCCCACCCATGAACTTAGCCCACTCGTACACGGGTGGGGGACCAGGGGTGGGGCGTCGCCACAAACACAAAAGGATAAAATTGATGCGACTTCCCAAGATCCAAGCTTATCTCCAAGAAAATAATCTTGACGGCTGGTTACTTTATTCCTTCCAGAGCAGTAATCCGCTAGCGCTGTCGATGGCTGGGTTGCCATCTGGTGGCAGTCGACGCTGGTTTCTCTGGTTGCCAGCGCAGGGACAACCGCAGTGGTTGATCCATGCCATTGAGAGCAATAACTTTGCCAATGTCGCACCCGAAATGCAGGGCCTCAAGCACCGCTATACCAGTTGGAAAGATCTGTACGCCAAATTAGGCCAAATTGTGCACACTTCTAGTGGCCGCGCCCCACGCATTTTGGCCGAATATAGCCCCGACAATGCCATCCCTTACATCAGCCGGATGGATGCGGGCATGAAAGAGATGATCGAGGAGAGCACCGGCGCGGAAATTTTGAGCAGCGCGGATCTGGCGCAATTGACCCTGGCTGTGCTCTCGCCTGAACAGATGGCGGGCCATCGCGAAGTGGCCAATCATTGCTTGGCGATCAAAGAGGCGGCTTTTGACCTGGTAGCGCAACGCCTGCGCGATCAGCAGCCTGTCAACGAATATGAAGTCCAACAGTTTATCATGGAACGTTTTGCCGCCGTGGGATTGGAGACCGATCACCCGCCGATTGTCGCGGTCAATCGATTTGCGGCCGACCCGCATTATGCGCCAAGCGCCAGCAGTCATAATCCGATTCAGGTGGGCGATACCTTGTTGATCGATCTGTGGAGCCGCTTTGGTCGCCATCCCGAAGACTGTTTTGCCGATGAAACGTGGACAGCCTTTTGCGGCAGCGTAACGCCACCAAAGGTCAAACAAATTTTTGACATTGTGGCGCAAGCACGCGACGCCGCCGTCAGTTTTATCCAAAGCCGTTTGGATGCCCGCCAGCCCGTCTACGGTTATGAAGTGGATGACGCCTGCCGTGCTGTGATCGAGCAGGCGGGCTACGGTGACGCCTTTTTCCATCGCACCGGCCACAGTTTGGGTTGGATGGGCCA
This sequence comes from Chloroflexota bacterium, assembly GCA_026389895.1. Lineage (GTDB taxonomy): Bacteria > Chloroflexota > Anaerolineae > Caldilineales > Caldilineaceae > JAPLGZ01. The sequence continues at coordinate 13,107 of JAPLGZ010000018.1, forward strand.
TTTTATTGGCGTCAACCTGGATAACTTAGAGACCCAAGATCGCCGTCAGCTAATCCCCGGCGTGATGTTTACAATCGAACCGGGCATCTACCTGCCTGATTTTAACTTTGATGACAGCCCGACGCCCAAAGGCCTGGGCATCCGCAGCGAGATCAACTGTTTTATGCACGAGGATCACGTGGAAGTGACGACATTGCCGATTCAAACCGAAGTGCGGGCCTTGTTGGCGTGAAGCATGCAAAGCGCGGCAGGGATTGTGATGGGCATTAACCATTTATTGCGGTCATTGGTGGGGCGACGGTGCAACGGATTCTGGGTTCCGAACACCAACGTTGGTATTGGAGTTCACGCGTACGGATCGGCATCGTCTAAATTAAACTTTTTTGTGCGATCTGCTGTTCAATTCTTTGGTGGGCTTGTAGAAAAAGTCCGTTCGACAAGTCAAGAAAACCGTGATAAGATTATCTGACAGCGTCTGAATCGGTTTCCCTCTACCGAAACCTTAAATTCTATCTGGCAAGTAGTTCAGTTGTCATCACCAACGAGCTACTTTGCGAGTTTTGCTTGTTTTCTAAATATTATCGATTACATACAAGGAGATGGAAGTATGGCTTCAAACAGTAGTTCACATGCATTGAGTCGACGGCAGTTTTTGAAGGTAGGCGCACTCGTGGCTGGTACGGGCGTTTTGGCGGCCTGTGCTGCGCCAGCCGCTGCTCCAGCAGCCCCTGCAGCGGGCGGAGCGGCCGCACCAGCCGCCGCGGCTACTTCAGTTGTGGTTTGGTATCAAGACTGGGATGGGGCCAACAAGATTATGAAGGCGGCCAAAGATGCCCGCGCGAAGGCCGATCCCAATGTGACGATTGAATTAACCCCGATTGGCTTTGGCGATTTATTGGCCAAACTTCTACCTTCGATCGCCTCTGGCACAGAAGGTGATGTGTTGATGATGTACACGGACTGGGTAGTTGGCACCGACGTGACGAAAGTTTTCCTCGAACTGACAGACATTGCTGGTGGCGCCAAATCTCTGGGCGAGGCAATGTGGCCAGCCGCGTTTGGTGTGCTCGATGTACCCGGCGAGAAAGTCTTCTACCTGCCATGGCTTGCTGGCATTCGTGGCGCTGCTCTAACCGTCAATCAAGAGCAACTGGCCGAAAAGAAGATCGATTATCTCAACTTCAAGACTTTTGAAGAAGTGATCGAAGCGGGCAAGACGCTAACGGAAAAATCCGGTGACAAAATCAGTCGCGCTGGTTATTCGCCGCGTAGTTCCCAGTACCAGCTGTTGTGGAGCTTAATCTGGCAGATGGGTGGCGACTTCTTCGATCGGGAGACCGGCAAATGGTCACATAGCACCGAGATTGGCGAACAGGCTGCGCAACTGATCTACGATGTCTATTGGAAAGATCAGACCTGTGATTTCGACCTGTTTACGGCTGAATATGATGCGGTCAGCCAGAAACTTGTTTCGATCTGGGGTGATGGCGCGTGGACAGCCAGCGTTCAGACCGATTCGGCGAAGGTTGTCTCCGACAACATTGTTACGCCTTTCTTGGCCGATGCCAAAGAAAAAGTGCTTTATCCGCAGCATATTGCCGGTTGGGGGCTCTCTAAACGCTTGGCTGATCAGAAGGACAAATTGACCGCTTCGCTCGACTTTGCTCAATATATCGTCAGCGCTGATTCTTTGATCCAGGCTTTTGATTCCTACTCTGGCGTCTGCATGACCAAGGCTGTCTATACCGATCCCCGCATTGAAAAGGTGAAGTATGGGCCAATGTCCAAACGGATTGCAGAAGGTATGTGGCCGGTTGCCAAATACCCAGGTGATCATGTCGCCAATCAAGCGCCTGCCAGCACTGAGTTGGAGCGTGCGATGCGCAAAGAGATCACGATCAAGGAAGCGCTTGCCAACATGGATACGTATTTGCAAGATCAAGAAAATCAGGCCCGCGAGCGTATTAAAGGCAGTTAATTCCTGATATTGACATGAGTTTTGTGAACACGGATTGCAAAGAGCACCGATAAAAGCTTGCAATCGTATTCCTTGCAATCCGTGTTTACAAATTAATTGCTGGGTAAATAAAATCTATGAACCAGACTGAGACAATCAAACCGCCACAGATCACCCGTGCGCGGGCGCTGCAACCGGCAAAAAAACAGGGAATTTTGTGGCGTTTGCGGCATTCAAGCCCCCTTGCGCTCATTTTTGCGGCGGCGGTCATCATTTTCTATGGCACCGTCTTTATCTATCCCTTTGGCACCGCGATTTGGCTTTCGTTTCACAACTGGGATTTCCTGACAGATGCTGTCTTTGTGGGGACGCGTAATTTTTCCAAGGCATTGTCTGACCAGTATTTCTGGCAAGCTTTGAAAACAACCATTCTCTTTTCGGCGGTCGAAATTACCGTTGCTGTGGCGCTGGCGATGTTGTTGGCGCTGGCTTATAGCCATGTTCGTGGCAAACTACAAAATTTCTTTCTCATCATCTATTATTTGCCAGTCGTGACACCAACGGTTGCTTCGGTTTTCCTCTGGCGTTGGCTCTATCGGTCCACCGGCGGCACCTTAAATGCCGTGTTAGGCTCGATCGGCATCCCCCAGCAACCGTTCCTTGGCAGCGCCAATCAAGCGCTCTGGTGCATTACAGTTATGGTGATTTGGGCGAACGTCGGCGGTGCCGCGGTGCTCTTTCTCGCCGGCATCAATGATGTGCCAGAAAGTTTATATGAAGCCGCCAGGCTCGATGGCGCCGGTTTTTGGCAGACATTTTTTAAGATTACGCTGCCCATGATTCGACCGGTGTTGATCTATCAAGTGGTGGTCAGCGTGATTGGCACCGTGCAGATGTTTGAGCCGTTCTTTCTGATGAGTGGTCCCGGCTTTAGCACGCGTACACTTTCGCTCTACACCTATCAACTTGGCTTTCAGACGCTCAATCTTGGTTATGGCGCGGCTGTTTCGTTGATTATCTTCGTCCTCTTGTTGTTTGCCACGGTCTTCCAATTGCAACGCTGGCAAGTCAACTGGGAACATTAGGAAATAATGAATAGTCAATCATTAATACTTAATAATTAATTTTTGTTGTTCGAATCAGCAACTGGTTCACACACAAGCTAGTAAACAAGATCCATTACCAATTAAATATTAATGATTGACTATTCATTATTATTGCAATTAAAAAGGTACCGCAATGGCTCAAGTGACAACCCTATCTAGACCGACCTCTACCCATTTTTTACGCCGGTGGACCACCGCGGATGGTCGGATCGAGGCGCTGATTGTTCTGCTTCTTTTGGCGTTTAGTATCGCTATGTTTTATCCCTTTGTGTGGCTGTTTTTTTCCTCGTTTAAAAATGGTGACGACATTGTACGGATCCCGGTCACTTTGCTGCCAAAACAGTGGACATTGAGCGCCTATGGCATGTTGTTTGACCCTGAACGAGCCAACATTGGCCAAGCGTTCTTGAACAGTTTTATCATCACCATTGGCACGGTGATCACTGTATTGTTTACTTCTTCGCTGGGTGGTTTTGTCTTTGCCCGTCTAGATTTCCCTGGGCGCAAGGTGCTCTTTTATTTCATCCT
>JAPLGZ010000401.1 GCA_026389895.1 Chloroflexota bacterium
ATGCCCCATCTGGCCGCCTGGCTGGCCTTTTCAAGCCGTGTCACAGCAAGCGATTTTTGCTTGTCAACAATATCTGTGTTACTATAATTACCAGTTACATGGACTCCTAGCTCAATGGTAGAGCAACGGCCTTTTAAGCCGTGGGTTCTGGGTTCGAGTCCCAGGGGGTTCATTTACGGGGACTGTATCCCCAAGGTGTAGTCATTCTAATACATCAAAACACGATAAGTTTTGTAACCGCTTCTAAATAATTTTAGAGGCGGTTTTTTTATGCAGCAGAAGCTCTCTTTAGATCAGGCATTTGAACTTTTCTTACTAGATGCACAATCACGTCGCTTCACGAAGCAGACCATATGCTGTTACACGGAATGACTATCCGTATTTATTCGACAAAACCGTTATTTGTCTCAGCGAAAGGCGAAAGTCGCTTCGCCTGGCCTTGCCCAAATATTGACCGAACGCGAATAGAAAACTATGTCGGCGTTGCCATGCCTATCGGGCCACCTGTCGATAATGCCTTTCTGCCGAGTGCAAGCCCAAATTTCGCAGCGCTAGATACTTTATTAGGCTATTTCCACCGCCCCCAACGCTTTTAATGCCACACGCTGTGCCGCCGTTATCCCCGTCACGCCGGCAATGTTCATCCCTTCATACGGCCGAGGCACCTGCAAGACATCCAGACAGCGACTACGCTGTACATCCCAGAGTCGCACGGTTTCATCAAGGCTACCGCTCACGAGCAAACGACCATCCGGGCTGAAGACAACCGAGCGCACCGCATTGGTGTGGCCGCTGAAGGTTTGGAGCAGGCGACCCGTTGTCAATTCCCATAGCTGCACCTGATGATCGGCGCCACCGCTGGCTACCCAGCGTCCGTCTGGGCTGAAGACCACGCTAAAAACCCAGCCGTTGTGACCGTTGAACACCGCGCGTGCCTCCCCTGTTGCTGAGTCCCAGAGCCGCACCGTCTGGTCGCCGCTACCGCTGGCCAGGGTTTGACCATCGGGGCTAAAGGCGACGGTCGTCACCCAAGCGTTGTGACCATGCAAGGCAATCGCTTGATCAACCGTATAGGTGGGCCATAAATAGATAGTGTGGGTTGTAGTACCGGCCGCCACCGTCTCACCATTCGGGCTAAGGGCAACACTCCAGGTCGAACCTTTCTGGGTTTGTAAAATATGAATTTGTTCGCCGCTGGCAATATCCCAAATGCGAACGCTCCAATCGCTGCTGCTACTCAGAAGGAGTTTGCCATTCGGGTGAAAAGCCAGACTGCGCACCCAATTGCGATGACCAACCAACACCTGCTGCAATGTTCCACGCTGGGCTTGCCATAGGCAGATGGTGTGGTCGGCGCCGCCACTGGCCAGCAACGTGCCGTTGGGGCTAAAGGCAACCGCGGACACTTCTTTTGTATGATTTGCAAACACCTGGACCTCGGCGGGAATGCGGGGTTTGGGATCCGGCTCTGTCGGCCACGCCGTCCTTGCCACCTGTTGTGTGACACCCTCTGCGGGTGGGGCGAGCAAAGCCAGGGGCAGCAGGCGCACCTTACCATCCTGGCCTGCTATGGCAATCGTTCCGCCATCCGGTGCACAGCTCACACTGTTCACGCCCTGGATATGACCGCGCATCGTGCGCAGGATGTCGGTGCTGTCAACCGACCAAACATGTACGGTATGATCGCCACCGCCGCTGGCCAACAGTTTCCCGTCCGCACTAAAAGCTACGCTGCCCACCGTGTCCTCATGCGCTTGCTTGGTAACATGTAGCGCACCCGTTGCGACATCCCACAAGCGCACCGTCTGGTCGACACTGCTGCTGGCCAGCCACCGGCCATCGGGGCTAAAGCAAAGCCAGTTAACCCGGCCTGTGTGGCCGGTCAAGATCTGCTGTGGGGTAAGCAGATTGTCCTCTACTGGCTCATTAACCGCCAACAGATGCGCGACCGACCAGAGCTTGATGGTCTGATCGTGGCTGCCCGTGGCGAGTAATGTGCCATCGGGGCTAAAGCTGAGGAACCATAACATATAGCGGTGGGCGTGGACTGTGCACAGGAGCACCCTGCGCTGGGTATCCCATAACTGGAGCAGTCCCGTTTCATGACCAGCGGCCAAGATGTGACCGTTTGGATGAAAGGCTACCGCCCGCAGCCCGCGCTGGCCCTTGGCAACGGGAAGCGTGGTGAGCAACTCGCCCGTACGGATATCCCATAAACGAACCGTATGGTCGCCACCGGCGCTGGCCAGGGTGTGACCATTGCTGCTCAAACTCAGGCGCCAGACCCCAGCCGTGTGGCCGCGCAGGGTGCGCACAATTGTGCCGCGTTGGGTTGCCCCTCTGTTTTCGTCGTGAATCGCCCAGATATGAATCAGACCGTCATCACTGCAACTGATCAACGTGCGGCCATCGGCACTAAAAATCAGTGACCAGACATAGTTGGTGTGGCCTTCTAACACGCCTAATGACTGCCCATTCGCGGCGGCTCCCTGGGCGCGCCAGAGATAGATTTTACCGTCGGTCGTACCTCCGGCCAGGATTTCGCCATCTGCGCCGAGCGGTGATTGGCGCGTAGGTGCAAAGGCCAGGGCCGTGATCCCGCCAAAAACATCACTAAATACACAATTCGTCAGGTCGGCTGCCCGAAAATTAATGCCAGGTGCGCTTGCGCCCTGCAAATAGCCCTGCCAGACCGCCAGTTGTGAAAAATCGGTCTGTCGTAGATCAGCTTGCAGATGGATCAATAAATTCAATAAGTTGCCACCCGCATAGGTCGCGCGATGATCGGTCTCTTGACGCAGGCCGGCGAGTAAGGTGTGGAGACGGCGTAGCAGGACGGCGCGTCCCAGTTTGACCTGGAGCCGGTTGCAGATGGGCTGTAAAATCAGGCGCGCCTGGCTTTGGCGCACATAGGCTTTGGCCTGCGCGTTCAGCAGACTGTGGTTCTTAAGTAATTGGGGCACACCTTGCTCAATTTCGGTGCAAAGCCGCTCAACCAGCCGATCCGTCAAGTATTCAGTCACCACATTTTGTAGGGTGAAGCCACTCTCGCCTGCTGGGGACGTATGGGCGTCTCCTTTTTCCAGCAATGAACGCCGTCGCAATCGATTCATTGCCTCTAGCAGCGCCCGTGTGGGGATAGGGTAGGGAAAGAGGGCTGCCAACTGTGGCGTGGTCAGCGGTTCACGCTCGATGGCCAGCCAGAAGAGAATCGTTGCTTCCAGCGGTGAGAGGTCCGCAAATTGTTGATCGAGTACATCGCGAATGTCGTCAAAAATCAAGGTGTCTTCTTGCAAGAAGAGGGCCAAGTCGCCGTCGAATAACGCCTGGATCGTATCGGCCACCAACAACAGCGCGAGTGGGTTGCCTGAATAGCGTTGGGTCAATTGCTCGGTAAGGGGCGTTGAGCTGGCTAGCCCTTGCATTTTCAGGATGGCAGTGGCGGCTTCACTGGCAAGCCCTGGCAAGGCGAGCGTGCGTACCAACGGGGTCTCGCGCCCCAGTCGCGTTACCTCCGGTGGCAATTCACGCGTTGTCATCAATAAGCAACTTTGATGGGGCGTCTCTCCCAGGCGTTTAAAGAGTTGCCTATAGTCCTCACTGCCTGACCGGTAATAACTGGCGCGCTCGGGGCTAGCCGTCTCTTGCATAATGCTTTCAACATTGTCAAGCACCAACAGACAGCGCTGACGGCGCAGGTGCTCGAAAAGCAGGGTCAAGGCACTCTCCAGGTTGGCCGGTGGCACGGTTAGCTGTTGCTTTCCCAGCAGCAGCAACCACTCGCGCAATAGCTCGGTCAGAGGCGGCGCATTGAGCAACGAACGCCAGATCACGGCATCAAATTGTCCTATCGTCTTGTCTTCGGCGCTGAGCAAAGGGTGAGCAGCCGCTAGATCGGCTTGCGAATCAGACCCGCTCGCCGTAGCCAGGCTACGCGCCAGGTGGACGGTCAACGCCGTTTTGCCCATTCCTCCCATCCCCAATACCGTCACCACGCGACAACGCTCCTGGACAATCCACTGCTGCAACGTCGCCAATTCTGCCTGCCGACCGTAGAGCGCGCGCCCTTCCGGCGCCGCGCCCCAGTCATAAAAAGGTAACTGGATGGCCGGATGAGGCTTTGCCGGTTCGGCGGGTTCAAGGCCAGCCGTGTGCTCCGCTGCATGGGATGCGGGGCTAACGACAGGCTGAGCTGTCGCAGCCAACTTGCCTTCTCGATCGCTCTCTTCTGGGCTTCTATCTTCTGCTCTTTCCTGCTGATGGTTAGACCATTGGCCACTCAGGATCTGTTCCACCAATGCTTGCGTCGCCGCGTCAGGCTCCATGCCTAACTCTGCGGCCAGGACGCGGCGACAGCTTTCGTAGTGAACCAAGGCTGCGCTGCGTTCACCACTCGCCGCTAGCGCCGTGATCAACTGGCGATGGGCTGGCTCACGCCAGGGTTCCAGGACCAGTTGGCGGCGCGCATAGTGTTGGGCGGCGGCATAGTCAGCCTGTTGCAACGCCTGTTGTGTCAACTGATCTAGAAGCGTTAGGGCCTGAATGTGTAACGCTTCGCGTTGCACCACCAGCCACTCCTCGAAAAGGGGGCTGTCGCTGACCAACCCATTGAGCAGATCGCCCTGATAGAGGTCAAGCGCATGCACCCATTGCTGTTGCTTGGCTTGTTCCAGAAAGGCGGCCACATCGAGAGTATAGTCACTGGCCGGGTTGAATTGCACGTTGCTACGCGTCAACAGCAAAAAGGGGCTGGGTTGCGGCTCGCCTTTGGCTGGTTCATCCAGCGCGTGACGAAGTTGATAGAGCGCCTGGCGGAGATTTTGTTTGGCGACCATTTCCGGTTCATCGGGCCAGAATCGGGCCGCCAATTCGTCGCGCGTGTGGGGGCGCGCCGCTCCGAGGACCAGATAGGCGAGTAAGGCCTGAAGCCGCGTTGATTGCAGGGTACGGAGCGGTTGACCCGCCAGTGTAGCTTGAAACGAACCAAAAAAAGTTAAGGTAAGACGCGCCATAACAATACCTCATTGGCTAGATGCCACGATTATAGCATAGATCGTCAACGCTCGCGTCGTTGCATTGACAAGCAGACGACGGCGCGTTGACGAACGATTGACGCTGTTTTGTCATACTACAACCAGATAATCTACCGCTAGATAATACCGCTAGATAATCATGTCAACGCTCTCCGTATGAACATGCTTGGATAAAGGAACATGGTATGCAACTAAAGAAAATCGCACCTCACTATTTTCGATCCCGCTGGCTCATCGGTGGGATCCTATTGTTCACGTTGTTGTGCGGCGGTGAATGGTTGCAGCGCCACGCGCAGGCGGCTACCACCAACCCCGTGATCGCCGCCTGGGAACAGGCGCGTGCGCGGGGTGCTTATCACTTTACCAGTGACTTGACGCAAACTACCACCCCGCTCGCCATCCTAAATAATGTGGGGCGCAGCAGCCGCCAGACCGACCTTCACCTTGAAGGCGATAGCGATGTGCGCGCGGCGACCATGAACTTGCGCCTCTGGACACAGGAGGGCAGCGTCAGCCAGCCCAATAGTGGCGTTGAGGTGCGCGTGCGCGACGGGAAAACGCAGATCCGGCAAAGCGGCGCTACCGATGGGGAAGCCGGCTGGCAGGACGCGGGCGATATCACCGGGGCCCTCGCGCCCAACGGTGACTTCCTGGCCTTCCTGGCCGGGATGCGCGATGTCCAGTCGCTGGGCGTCGAAACCCGTGCAGGCATCACCTTTACCCGCTATCGTTTCCAACTCGACGGCCCGGCGATTGCCAACCATGTGCGCAACCAGATGGAAGCGGCGCTGCGGCAACGGGGCGAATTGCCACCAGGCATGGAAATGCAAGCCCCGACTAGCTATGCCCAAATGACCGGCACTGGTGAACTTTGGGTTGATGACGCTGGCTTGCCCTTACGCCAACTGCTGGATGTCCAATTCCCGGCTCAGCGCGACGAGACGGTTGCCGCCCACATCAGCACCGATTTTACCCACTTCGCCCAGGGTTCAGCCGCGCGCTTTCTGAACCCTGACCAACGCCAGGCGCTGGCAACTTCTTCGCTGGGTCTGTTGCTTGGTTTAGCCTGCACCGCCGTGGTGATCACGGGGCGACGCTCGCGCAAACTCTATACGGCCCTGGCCGTGGCGCTCATCTTTGCCACGGTAGTGGGACCACTCTTGCAAAATTTGCGCGTCAGTTCATTTATGGATATCCAGACCGCACGCGCCGCGGCCCAGACACAACAACAAGCACAACAGGAGGCCATGCTCGCGGCGCATGAAGTGGCCACCCAACAGACCTTTAACCCCAATCTCGATCCCGTGGCGGCGGCGGATGCGCGCGCCCAGGCCGATGAGCCGTCACCGTTCCCGCCCGTCTCCACGCCAGAGCCGTTGGTCGCGCCCAACAATGGCGTGGACAGCGACCAGGATGGCCTAACTGACTTTGTGGAAGAACGGATCGCCACCAGTTCCGTGATCTCCGACACCGATGGCGATGGCGTAACGGATGGTGTGGAGGTCAAGGGCTTTGACTACGCCGGTCATCACTGGTATGGCGATCCGTTGCAACGCGATAGTAACAATGACGGTCAGGCCGATACGCTCGAGTGGCTAAACGATGCCGATCATAATGGTCTGCCTGATGACAGCGATGGCGATGGCGTGCCCGATGCCTTTGACAACGACAACGATGGCGATGGCGTGCCCGATGCCCAAGATCTCTCACCCTATGCCAAAATGCAGCCAAGCGGGACAAATTCCTACTTCAACAATGACACCCCGCTGCGCTATCAGGTGAATCACTTACAGACGGGCAGCCCCACCTTTGTCGATTTCCAGCTGCGCCCACGCAATGCCAAACACCTTTGGTATGCGCTCAACGTTTTGGATTGGCCGCAAGATGTCGAAGGTCAGTTTCAGGATGGCGATGGGAAAACCTATGCCGAGCAACCGGGCGGCAATGCCATTGCCAATCCCGCCGATGCGAATGGTGATATGAAACTGATCCCGATGTTAGAGATTCGGATGCCGACAGGCTCTGCCAACCTGGCCGCCGCCAGTGACCTCTTGGCCTACAATATTGCCTTGGCCAATTTCAGCCAGGACGGTGCGACCAAAGTACTCTATGCGCCGTTGCGGCTGAGCACCGATGACAAAACCGGGGCCCGGGTTGCCTTTAACGCCCGCATCCCGCTCTGGGCAGTTGGCCCCTGGGAGCAACCTCACGATGTGCGTTTGGTCTGGGTGGTGCAAGCCCTGACTGACTTTTGCGACCAGGTGGTCGATGGCCTCTGCCAGCACTACAGTGTGCAAAATCAGCCGCAGGTGATCCAGAGCTACTACGATGAGTGGCTGCTGACCGGGTTGACCGTGCGCGAAGAACATGGCAGCGAGATGGCGCTGATCTACGAAGATCCGGCGGTCGATACCAACCCGAAAGACGACGCCGCGCTCTTCTTGCTCGCACACGGGCTGGACAATTCCTTCCTGGTCGGGCGTGATCAAAACCATGATGGCCAGCGCGATCTGACCGTGGCCGAGATTGCCCGGCGTTTTGACCACACGACCAATGGCGCCGTCACCGAAGAAGAGCGCTGGGCGGTTCCTAACACCTTGCGCGTGGAACGCAAGCGCTACGACACGCTCGATCGGGCGCTGATGACCACGGCGATGACCGAGACCAAGCGCATCCTCGACGCTAACTTCACCCCAACATGGGTGCAAGACAACACCTTCAAGCCCTTGCTCATGTTTGCGCACGAAGATCGCTATCGCAGCCAGGGCTTGGATGGGATCAATGGCAACACGGGGTATGCACGTCAGGACGGCAATCGGCTGATCGTTGACCTGGACCCAACCGGGCTGACACCAACCCCGCTCGTGACGAATACGGGCCTGAAGTGGACGATGGATTGTTCGTCAGCGGGCAGTACACCGAGTTGGACCAGTTGTGATGCCACGACCATGTGGAGCGAAGTCGCCGCCCGTTATGCCGATCACGCTGCGCTGACCGGCGACGATGCCGAGACTGTGTTGGGGCGGATGGGCCTGATTCGCTTTTACTTTCTAGCCCTGGCGCAGGGTGTTAACGCCATTGTGCAACACGACGCCACGATTATCGTCCCCGACACGGGCTTTCAAACCGATCAAGGCTTAGCGGCTTCGATTCGCGGCGCACTCAAGGGGGGCGGCGCAGTGGTCTCCCTCATTGTCAGTGTAGCAACCAAGACCAGTGAGCTGACGACCAACGCAGCGTCGCGCACATTGATCAAGGTTGCCAGTTGGGCCGGCCATCGTACCGTCGAGAACCAGCTTGCCCGCTTGGGTTCGACAGGGTTAGTCCTGAC
>JAPLGZ010000606.1 GCA_026389895.1 Chloroflexota bacterium
AGCGAGCAGCCCTGGCCAAGCGCAGATCACGAGTAGCCAGGTATACACCACAATGACTGATCTGGACGGTGTTTTTGTCTTCCCCGCGGTCGAACTCGGCACCTATAGTTTGGCCGGTGTTAAGGGCGACCAGGTCTTTGAGTTCCCCGAACCGCTAGTCATTAGCCCAGGGGGATCTGTTGAAATTCCACCTGTACTAGTCACCCCAGTGAATCGATCTATTTATCTGCCCTTTGTCACCAAATAAGCCTTGAGTCGTTGAGCCAGGCGTTTGGTTGAGCGATAAAAAGACCCACGGGCAATTGCCCGTGGGTCTTTTTATCGCTCATGCTGTGCAAAGGCGGCTGTGCTTATCGGCCATAAGCAGCACGCCGAAGCATTGTTGTTTTTTGTACTTGCTTTTGTTTTTCTTTTTCTTTGCGTTGCTCTGCGCCTCTGCGTCAAAATATCAGCTGTACATAACTTAAGCTATTCAGTGACGCTCCAGCCGCCGCCAAGCAAAGGCACTGTGGCCGGCTTCATGTCGATGATGGTCGCCTGCAAAACAGCGGTAGTCCGCAGCGCAAGTTCAACCTGCTCACTCGTGAGCAAATTTAGCGAGATTTTCCAACGCCGGATCCAGGCCTCGCCCGGCACGCGCCAGCCCCAATAGAGAAAACGCCCAGCAACCGGCCCATGTACAAACAGACCAGTATAATCGAAGGTGTGGGGATTGCGACCAGATTTCACGCCGATCTCACAAGCAAAATGTAGTGACTGATCAATTTGCGCCACACCAGGGTGCAAAATTTGTTTCTTGTCGAGCAAGCCAAACTCGGTCGGCTGGCCGCTGTGCACCAAAGGTGGCGGCACAGGACAGATCAAGCGAAGCCGCACCGTCTGAGAATGATTTGTCGTCATCTGGCTAATCTTTCACGCGTAATCGTTCCATTAACAGGGTCATAAAGCGCAAATTATGCAGGGTGGCCAACCGCATAAAGGTGGCATCATTGCTTTTAAAAAGATGATACAAATATCCGCGCGAGTAGTGGGTGCAGGTAAGACAATCACAAAATTCAGAGACTGGCTCGGCCGATTTAATATGTTTATCGTCGGTGATATAGAGAAACTTAAACCAATCTTTATAGAGAGCCGTGGGAATTGTCGACGCATCGGTGAAACGATAGAGCCGGCCACGGCGGGCGTCACGCGTGGGCAGGGCTGAATCGAAGATCTCGTAGCCCATGGCCACACAAGCTGCGATATTAACCGGATGGCCAATGCCCAATGCATGCATAGGAAATTCAGCCGGGATCAATTCGCGTGTATACGCCAACATCTCCGTGACTAATGTGCCTTCGCTGTCCAGTGGCCAGCCGCCATAACCAAAACCGTCAAAGCCGATCTCAAGCAACGCCTCGGCGCATTCACGGCGCAATTCACGCGAGCCGCCGCCTTGCACCACCCCAAAGAGCAAAGGTCGCGTCTGTTCATCGAGTCTCTTTTGTTTGATCAGTTGGACAAATTCCTGTTTGCACCGTTTGGCCCAGGCAATCGTACGCCGCACCGCTTCACGCTGAGCCAGGGCGCTGTCGTCCACATGTGTACAATCGTCCAGACACATGACCACATCTGTGTCATAGCTGACCTGCAATTGCACACATTTTTCGGGCGTCAGCTGATATTTGCGATCGGCGCCATCTGGTTTAAAGACGATGCCATCGTCGGTCAGTTTGCCATATTTGGGGTTCTCACGGATCAGCGAATAGGCTTGAAATCCACCGGAATCGGTGATGATTGGCTGCGGCCAGCCACACATCGTATGCAGCCCGCCTAGCGCATGCACGGTGGATGAACCTGGATGCTGCATCAGATGATAGGTGTTCATCACGACGGCTTGCAGGCCACAAAGGCGCAGATCGACACTGTCCACGGCGCGCACGACGCCCAATGTGGCATCGGGCAAGAAGGTTGGCAGTTGGAGGAGACCATGCGGCAGCGTTAGTTTAGTATTCATTTTTTAAAGCGCGCCGTAATTCGCGTTGATTGTCACGGTTGGCAATCGCCTCGCGTTTATCGTGCAGTTGCTTGCCCCGCACCAGGGCGATTTCAACCTTCGCCCGGCCGCGCTCATCAATGTAAATGCGCAACGGGACTATTGTCCAATTACGCTGGGTAACCTCGGCATGCAACCGGCGAATTTCTAGTTTATGCAGCAGCAATTTGCGCGGCCGCACTTCGGGATGATTATTCCGATTACCCTGGGCATAGTGCGCAATATGCACGTTCATCAGCATCGCCTCGCCATCACGGATCAGCACAAAGCCATCCTGCAAGGTGGCGCGTCCCATACGCAACGACTTAATCTCGGTGCCGGTCAACACGATGCCAGCGTCATAAGTCTCTTCAATAAAATATTCATGATGCGCCTTGCGATTACTAGCAACCGTTCGCGGGCCACTCTTGGTCGCATCTTTTTCGTTTTGTTTAGCCATGATATCAGAATTTATGATTATGTCGCTCAGTAGAGCGTTGATTTACGATTTTTGATTGACGATTTACGAAGTGTTTTCGACGGCCTCGTTGATTCTGCTTTCGAGCACCATTTGTCGAAAGCAGAAATGCCTATGTCGTCCCTACAACCTCGTAAATCGTCAATCGACGCTCTACTGAGCGACATAATCGTAAATATTTTATTTAGTTAAATAGGCCACCGCAGCATCCAATTGAGAATCTTGACCAGTGGCGTGGGCGGTGTCACTCATCTCGGCCACGGTATCAGGGACAAGCCCCGTGCCATGAATGGTCCGATTTTTAGGGGTGAACCAGTGAGCAATGGTCACTCGCATAATCGAGCCGTCACTTAGGGTTTGGGGGAGTTGTACGCTCCCTTTGCCATAGGTTTTGGTGCCCACCAAATGGGCGCGCTGGCTATCCTGTAAGGCGCCAGCGACAATTTCGCTGGCGCTGGCGCTGCCTTCGTTGACGAGAACAACCATCGGCAAGTCCGTTGTCACGGCGTTGCCTTCGGTGGTATAGGTCTTGGTTTTACCATCACTGAAGCGTTCTAATAACACTGTCTGATCTTGCAAGAAGATACTGGTAATTTTTACCGCTTCACTAAGCAGGCCGCCCGGATTGCCGCGCAGATCAAGGATTAAGGCTTGCGGTTTACGCACCATCGCATCTTCGATGGCCTGACGCACCAGTTTGCCCGCATTTTGATTAAAACTAAACAATCGCACATATGCTATCTCGCCATGCGGTCCCAGTGAATCGGTGCTGATGGTCGGCATTTCGATCCGATCGCGCATGACCTTAATCGTCAACGGATTCTCGACGCCCGCCCGTTGCACGATCAGCACCAGGGTTGAGCCTTTGGGACCGCGAATTTTAGCGACGGCGTCATTCAAGGTTGTGCCCACCACGCTAACGCCGTCGATTTCCATCACTAAATCGCCACGGCGCAATCCTGCGTTCCAGGCAGGCTGATTCTCAAACGGCTCGCTAATTGCCAAAGTATTGGCGGTTTGATCCCATTCAACGCGCGCCCCAATCCCTTCAAAACTACCCTCAATGGTAGACCGCAAATAGTCTGCTTCCTGGGGCGTGAGAAACGAGGTATTCGGATCGCCTAAATTATTAACGACGCCACGAATGGCATCATAAGTGGCTTGCTGCCCGTCCGGCACACGGCCATCAAAGTTACGATAGATCAGATCCATCGCTTCCCAGAATAAGCCAAACTTTGGATCAAGCGCCGCGTGAACATCCACCGGTCGCCCATTTGGGATGACAGAAATGGGCAGCGCGCCCGGCCAAAACGACCGATCAGCACTCCAACGCCCCACACCATACCCAACACCCGCGCCGATCCAGAAGACGCCCGCCAACACCAGCAACGCCCCACCAATCGCGAAGGTCGGTCGGGTCGAAAGGCTTGTAAAAAACTGCTTGACTTGTTGGCGTATCATTGTCATGCTATCAATAGACTATTGCTCGACAAGTTCAATCGCCTTG
>JAPLGZ010000881.1 GCA_026389895.1 Chloroflexota bacterium
CGGCTTCGCCGCCTTTTGCGCCCACCGCTGTAATTGCTTGGTTTCTCCTTCACTCAAGCTGATTTTGATCCGTTTCGGCATACCCACACCTCCTTGGCTGCTCAGTATACCTTATTGCTAGATTATTTTGTTAATGTGCAATAATGCTCCGCACCAAAGGGTCGGTCGCTAGTTCACCGGCACGGCTTTTCCGCTGCCCTGTACCAGGATTACAGTCTGCGGCCATAATCGGTCTATACTCCAAGAGGACTGGCTTTGCGCCAAGCGTTGCTGTGGCTAGTACTTGTGGGAATACAATAGAAAGGGAACAAAGCATGGCACTCGAACTCTTTATGGTAGGGCTGATCGTGCAAGAGATGGACAAGTCACTGGAATTCTATCGTCGCCTAGGGCTTGAGATTCCTGAAGGAAGCGAACAAATGACCCATGTTGAGATCAAAATGGGCAGCGGATTGACCTTCTTCCTTGACTCCAGACCCAAGCGCTGGGACCCCAATTTTGTCAGAGCGGCTGACTCAGGGCATACTGAAGCGGTCGACAATTACCCGGCTGTTTTTGAATTTTATCTGAAGACGCGCGCCGCTGTGGAGGCGAAGTACGCTGAACTCATGGCGTTTGGCTACCAGATCCAGCGTGCACCCTATGCCACCAACTTTGGCATGTGTTTTGCAATGGTCAGGGACCCAGATGGGAATACGATTTTGCTCTCTGGCGATCTGGCCGAAAATGAAGTAATCAAAGGGTAGTAGGGATACGGGATTAAGAATTAGGCCTAATTCCTAATCCCGTATCCCGCCTTAATTGCCTGTTTGAAGGATAGAAACCAAGCCTTATGCATCGTTCGCTACGCGTTTTCGCGCTCTTTGCCCTTGCCCACATGCTCTCTTACTTTTTTCGCACGGCCAACGCGGCGCTGGCGGGCGATCTGGCGCGCGAAATGCATTTGGACGCAGCCCAGCTAGGCTTGATGAGCAGCCTCTACTTCTTGGCCTTTGCCGCCGCGCAAATCCCACTGGGCATCGGGCTGGACTGGATTGGCCCGCGTTGGGTGACGCCCGGGTTGATGTTCTTTGCCGCGGTTGGCAGTTTGCTCTTTGCCAATGCTCACTCGTTTGCTACGCTGGCATTGGGCCGCATGCTGATCGGCCTGGGGACCGCGGGGATTCTGATGGGCGCGCTCAAGGCCTTTAGTCGCTGGTTTCCAGCCGAACGCTATGCAACGATCTCCACCTTGATGGTCGGTTTTGGTTCAATGGGTGGTCTGGCCGCGTCAATCCCACTGGCGCGCCTGAACGCGGCCTTTGGCTGGCGGGGTATATTCCTCGGCGGCGCAGTAGCACTGGCCCTGGTGGCTGCTGCGATCCTGATCTGGGTGCGCAATACACCGCCTGGTGAAATCTGGCAATCACCCCACGCCGCCGATGGCTCCGTCGCCGACATTTTTCGCCGACCGGCTTTCTGGCGCATCGCGCTGCTCTGTTTCTGCATGAATGGCGTGCTGCTTGCCATGCAAGGGTTATGGGCTGGCCCTTACTTCAATGATGTCTATGGTTTCGACAAGATCGCGGCTGGCAATTTGCTCTTCGTGATCGCGCTGGGCGCCACCGCGGGCTTTGGTTCGTGTGGCTGGCTGGCGGATCGCTTTGGGCTGGGGCGCATTGTCATCGTGGGGGCTAGTTTGCAGATGGTTGGCGCCATCTTGTACGCCTTCCATCCACCCGCGGCTTGGTTGCCAACGGTCAATTTTCTCTTTGGCTTTGGCGGTGGTGTTAGCGTGGTCTTGATGCCGCAAATTCGCCGCCTCTTTCCCAGCGGACTGGTCGGGCGGGCCGTCAGCGCCGGTAATCTCTTTTCCTTTACCGGCATCTTTGTCACCCAGTGGGCGATGGGCGCGCTGATCAATCTCTCGGCCAAAGATTCTGCCGGCCATTACCCACCGCTGGCTTATACAATGGCGTTACTGGCGGTCGCCGCTTGCACCTTGGCCGCGCTGATTGGCTATTGGCCGCTCCTGAAAATAAAAGTGGCATCATGAACGTTGCAATCACCCATCGCCCGCTTAACCGTAAAGGCTTTCCCCTTGACTCTTTTGCTCCTGCTTGTTGTGGTTGCCCTCTTTCTTTCGGCTGTCATTCGCCAAATTAGTGGCTTTGGTTTTGCCCTGCTTTCGATGCCCTTGATCAGCTTTATCGCGGGGATTCGGGTTGCCACGCCGCTGGTGGCGATGACCGGCGCCACGGTTGGCTTGGTCATGATCACCAGTTGTTGGCAACAGGCGGATCGCAAGGCGTTGCTGCGGCTGCTGGTGGCAGGCTTGATTGGCGTTCCCCTCGGCATCCTGCTGTTGAGCCACCTGCCCGACGCCTGGATGAAGCGCGGGTTGGGCGCGCTGTTGCTGATCTATTGCCTCTACTCACTGCTGATGCCTGCATTGCCGCTCGTGCAGGATGGGCCGATTACGTGGTTCGTTGGCTTGCTCAGCGGCTTGCTCACCGGCGCTTTTAATACTGGCGGACCCCCGGTCGTCATCTATGGCACGTTGCGGCGCTGGTCGCCCGAAGAGTTCCGTTCGACGTTACAGCTTTATTTTTTGTTCATCAGCCTATTTGCCATGATCGGTCACGCCGTTGCTGGCTTGTGGACCATGAAAATTTTGTGGCTCTACCTCGCGTCACTCCCCGCCTTACTGCTTGGGCTCTATCTGGGCGATAAAATTAATTTGATGATCCCTAAACACCTGTTTAATCGCATCATTTATATATTGTTGCTGGTGACAGGGCTGCTGTTTTTCTTTTAAAGATTTATTGTATGTCTTAGTGGATTTCCCAAAAAAGCTGTGTTAGATTTGACTGAAGATCCGCTCTGCCTCTATAATCGCGCCTACACTCACTTATTTATTCCTAAGGTCTTATTTTGTAATCTATCCTTGCCGTTTGTCCATTTCCTGGAGCGCCTTCATGTTCCATCCGTTGCGGATTTTGTTGCTGGACGATGAACCCTTAATCCACACCACCATCCGTATCTTGCTGGGAAAATCCCCTGATTTTGAACTGGTCGAGGCAACGGCGAACATTGCGGAACTGCCTGCCTCATGCACCCGAACCAAGCCGCATATCTTATTGCTTGGGGGGGGTAGCTCGTCATTAACGCATGAGGTGAGTTTAATTGTCGAGCAGGCTTGCCCACAGACGCAGATCATTCTTTTGCTGAACGCCTCTGATCCGCGCCCCTTGCCAGCTGTAAGGGTGGCGGGGTGTTGCTTCAAACATGAAATCAATGAAGGCTTACCTCACTTATTGCGCGCCATTGCGGCTGGCATGACCTGGGTGAGTGGCGGGGTTGCCGCACGTTCTGACGCGGTGAAATCGTCACAAGATACGCTTTTACTTGGCTTTGTAGATACTGTCGAAAACAAGGTGCTTGACATCTTTCAATTCGATGTGGCAGCACCAGCAAATGGCGAGGTTGGAGCCGCCGCTACTAACGGTGAAGGCGCTACAATTGCAGTACAAAACTATACTGGACGTGAATATAACTTTATTGTTCAGAACAGCAAACCGGTTCTCGTTAGTGACGATGGCGTTAATGCTGCTGTTGACTGGTGTGGTTGGTGGGCAAGTATACTCTGCACTGCCCTAACTACTTTTGCTTGCTTCATACAATGTGGGGCTGTTTGCTGGGGTACTGCTGGGTTTGCCTGTGCGTGGTGTCCTTGGCTTTGCGGTGTAGGATTCACAATCATTTGTGGTCACGCTCATTGCACCAAACCAGCACATCCATAATAACAGTGACTGGCATGGATAAAGTGGATAAGGAAAAGATCTAATGAACAAGAATCTGATTTCCTTAATTGCAATCATCTCATTTATGTTAACTTTTTTAATAGCCTATAAAGTTATGATTCAAGGAGAATTTCCTTGGTTTTTTCTTTTTCTTCTGCTCGTTGTTTCCTTGATTGGCCTATACGTGTTTGGTCCCACTTTTTTTCAGCGGACAACGGCAACAGAACCATCCTTACTTGTTAGACTTATCGTTAATACCTGCAAGGGATCATGCATTGGTTTGCTAGGGATCATCCTTTATGATTATTTTGTTCGGCACACCTTACGTTGGGAAACTTATTCAGGATTGCTTATTGGTCAACTTTTTGTAGTATTCATTGGCTTTTCGCTCATCCGCAGAACAATTTGATGCTTTGCCCTATACGAATAAGCGGCTTTTGGCAAGTCGACCAGCAGCGTAGCTGTGGATATTCACCAGGATGCGGTTATTGTTGATTGCTGTATAGGCATTGCGTTTTGGATAAAATATGAGTTTTAGAAGTCGTCGCACCCGTTTTTTCCTAACATTCGGGTTAACAGGAACAAGCATAGGCATTATCCTTAAGCTACTGCACGTCTATTTCACGATGCTGCCTACGCTTTATTTAGGCTTTTTTATCACTTGGTGGTTGGCCACGTTGGTATGCTATCGTTTAATCCCTTATGCAGAGAGAAACCGTAATGGAACGGAGTAGATTTACAAAGCTAGGCATCCTGTAAAAATTTCTCGGCATGGCATCTCGGTAGTGATAGGGATGTCACATTTGCCTGTTTATCGTTAACCTTAGCGTCGAGGCGCGCCTCAGTGAGATTCTAGGGAGAGAAGGCCAGCGTGAACAAACAGGGATAGATTAAGAAACTTTTTAATCTTTGGTGTGACAGGGACCATTGGGATTGCTTTAGTACAATTGTTGCCGTGGCCAAGCATCCCAAAAATCCTTTTATGGCTAATTATCTGGTGGACTTGCGGCGCGCTGGCAATTCTTGTCTTCCCTTATATTACGCCTAAATAACCCATGTGGGTAAACGTACTAAAACTAATCATGAACCAAAACGGTAAGCCTATTCGCCCAAACGACCGCAAAACCCGCTTCACCGTCGCGGCGCTGGCCTTTGCCTCATCACTTGCCCTGCTTTCGGCGAGAGTATGGCCGGTAGCAGGGCTCTATCTTTGGATAATCGCCGCGGGCTTGATGTTCTCCGCTTGTCTGAGCTTAGTCCGTTTCCACGGTTTGTCTAAACGCGCATGGGGCTGGATCGTGCTTTTGTTGTTGCTACCGTGGTTAGTTTCGCTGGTTAAGCACTTGCTGTTTTCGTGAGTTCAGCAAAACCGCACAGGGCCATTACCGCGGTGAAGATTAGGTCACGCCACCTTTCCCACGCGAGCAGAATTTATACATCTATGCTGTTATTACAATGAGCATACTACTAAAAACGCTCAGTATCTTCCGAAAGCAAGGAGAAATTGATATGAGAATAAGCCTGACTCAGTTAGCCAGGTTAGTTTCTGTTATCATCGGTTGCCTCGCTGTTCTATTTGTGACACAGACAGCATTTGTGAAGATCGCTGGCGGGCAAGCGCTGCTAGAGGCCTCGTTGAAGGCCATTGATGTTCCGCAGCCTGGCCAAATTGCGCGCTATTCTTATGAAATTTATTTTCGACCACCACCAAATGGGTTAGAACCGGCTGATCCCTATCACATGCCATACCGCGAGATTTGGCCTGAAAAGTCAGTGGAAGAAAGTTGGGTTGAGATTGACCAAAATGGCAATACTGTAAGATGGAGAAAGCAACTGCGCAATGGGCAGGGTGACTTATTGCAAGATTTGCTTTTTGATGGGAAAAATGAGCTTGACTATGATGTGGCTCAGGGACGCGCCGTGAAATCTGTCGCGGAAATTAGCCCTTTTCGCGATGATCGCGTGGCATTCATTCAAGATTATTTAAAGCAAAGCAATATAACGCAACGCGCCAATAAATTGCCGGATGGCGAGGCAACGCTAAGCGTTTATGCAAAAATTGAGAAAATGAATCAAGCGTCTGCTATAGCCGCTTCGAGCATAGAACAAGCGCTCGCCACATTGTCTCGCCCCTTTTTAGCCGATTTACAGGCCGTACAGCGCGGCAATCGCATCGATTTTGCGCCTGATACTTTATTGCCCCTGGGTGAAGGTGAGGTGGTCTGGGATCAAGCTGGGCATGAGCAAGTCGTGACCTATCGCCGCATCGCTGGTGTAGAAATCATGGCCGCTTCCACGGCTGCGGAACAGCTATTCCACGTAGACGTACCAGCGCAAGCCTTTGAAGAAAATCTCACGCTCCTTCAAAATGCCCATTTTCTCTCCGATCTTCACGAGATCGCCAGCACGGTCAGCTATCCACTGCATGGGGTCAATCATCGCGTTAACAATTTCTCGCTCAGCGCAGCCAGTCTGACCGTGCTAAATTCAGATCAGGCGGTTCCGCTGTTTATGCAGGGTATTGAGTTTGCCGCCAATGTAGGCACGGCTGTACAAACCATCTATACAAATACCGCCTCAGGTACAATTTCGATTTTAGAAGGCCCCGTTGACAAAATCAGCGAAGCTTTACGCCACACGATGCCGACATGGACCCACGCCGACAAATCGCTCCTGACGCTTGAGGGTCAACCGAAGACGCTGTGGAAACTAACCGGGGGTGCCAGTAATGAAGCGCGTTTTATTGTCGAATTAGGGAACACGCTGTTATGTGTATCTTCGCAAGACGTAGACGATGAGCACGTCTACGTCTTGCTATCTGCTTTGCGGCTTGGCCTTTAGTGGGCTGACAAAATCAATCGGCTGATCCCCAAGCCGTGGTGCAACCGCCCTCTCAGATCTGTTGTTTTTTCGCTAATCTTCGCCCTCCAACAAGAATTGCTGGTCTTGCCTACAGGAGCCGCACGCATTTTCTATGGCCGTGGTCGGGCTGGCGAGCGCAAATTCCCCAGCAGCACCCGCCAAGCCACGCGCGGATGGAGTAGGGTTTTCGGGCTGGCGCGCAGACTGGCGACTTTGCCAAAGGCTTGCACGACGGCTGGGTCATGCTGGGCGGCGCGATGCAACTTGACCAGATACCAATCGATCAACGGCTTGACGGGACTACGTTTGCCCACAACTTCGGGGAAGCGCAGGTCGTTGCCCACCGCAATGGTCCACGGGATGTCCAACAAGTGGCCAACTGCTGCAAAAAAACGCGACGCCAGTGCTTGGTCCTCTTGGGCTAGACACTGACGCAACACCATTGCCTCCAAGGCGGCCACACTCATGCCTTGGCCATAGATTGGGTTAAAGCTACAAATGGCGTCGCCAAAGGGCAAATAGCCGGTGGGGAAGCGCGTTAACCGTTCATAATAGTGGCGCGTGCTGGCTGGATATTTCGCGGGCAACGGCTCGGAAAGTGGCTTGGCATCGCGGATCACGTTGTAGATGTCCAATGTGGGCAGCGTCTTGGCAAAGGCCAGGAAACCTGCGGGATCGGTGGGTGGATGATCGCCCAGATAGCCGGCCAACGTCACCTGCCAGCGATTATCTTCCATGGCGAGCATAACACCCAAACGGCGGTTGGGGGGGCCGGTTGTAATCAACAGACTATAGGCATCCTGCGCCTCCCCCGCTGTACGCTCGTAGACGCGGCTGGCGTAGCCAATATCGATCTTCACTTGTTCTGCCTCTGGAATGGCATAACCGAGCGCCTGTAACCAGTCCTGGCCGTGCGAGCCGCGACCCGAGGCATCTACCACTAAATCCGCCTGCATTACTTCTTCGGTGTCGCCCACGCTGCGCCGCACCAGCCGAACACCCGTGACTTGGCTATTATCTGGCGTTGCCGTCACGCCTAACACGTTGCAATTTTCAATCGCCTGCACGTTGGGCAGGGCCAATAGGCGCAGGCGGATCTGGGCTTCTAAGCGCGGACGACTGACATAGAGTGTTTGTGTCCCACTCCGAAAGCGCCGGTGATAGCTGCCACTGATAAAACGCACGACATTTTGCATACTATCGCCCAGGACTGCACGCTGGGCGACCAATTCCTCGCTTAGCCCCGGAAAGAAAGCTTCTAGTGCTTCCCGGCCCGAAGGCAACAGGGCATGAGCATGGCGCGCCTGGGGCACCCCCTTGCGATGTTCGCCCGCTGCGGGGAAGATGTCCCGCTCCAGCACGGTTACCTGTTGATAATGATCGGCCAACGCCCGCGCTGCCAGCAGACCGCCGATGCTGGCGCCGATCACAAGCGCATGGTGGCGGCCTGTATCTTGATGAAGGGTAGGTGTTGACAAGGTGGATGGTTGCATAAGCTAATCTCCCGCTGGTGGCTATACCTGATCAATGAACTGATTTGACGCTAGGATAACAAGGGCGGCGTTCGAAAAACGTTTGGCCAACGTTTCGTGGAACGCCTAGCCGCCGCTACAGCATAATGTGTTCTCATGGTATTGAAATAGGCGGTGACCTATGGATTTTTCTGATGATGCGCACTGCGCGCGGCTCACCCATCAAGCTGAAACTGGCTACGCAAGCCATGATCGAGGAACTGGGATGGGGCAAAACGGCGTAACCAGCTTAGCATTACGGCTTGGCCGACAGGATAACGCAGGCTTTGGAGGGGACTGGTGAGCGCCGTGTAAACGGCCCCGGCGACGGCCGCCGGTCCCGCGGCTTTGTCCATCTGGCTTTGCGTTGCCGCTACGGCGCGTTGCCGTTCGCTGGCGTAATCCGTCAAAGCGCGGGCGGTTGTCTGGGTCTTTGCCCCTAGCGCCGTGCGCGTATACCCTGGTTCAACCAAAACCGCCCGAATGCCAAAGCGGCGCACTTCGTGATCAAGGGTTTCGGTATAACCTTCGACGGCATGTTTACTGGCGGCATAGACCCCCATGTAAGGCGCCGGCAAGAAACCCAGCACCGAACTGATGTTGACAATGCGGCCCGCTCTTTGTTGGCGCATCGTCGGCAGGACCGCCTGCGTCGTGCGCATGATGCCAAAGAAATTGGTGTCAAACTGCTGCTGGGCTTCCTCGATACTGGTTTCTTCCAATGCCCCCGTGAGTGCATAGCCAGCGTTGTTGACCAACGCGTCAATCCGTCTGCTCGCCTGCAAAACAGTTTGGACGGCGTGATTGACTGTGCCGAGATTGGTCACATCCATGCTGAGCAGTTGGACACCAGCAATAGACGCGGCTTCGTTCAGCTTGCGTACAGTCCCAAAGACCTGCCAGCCCCGTTTAGCGAGCAGTTGGGCGATTTCCTGACCAATCCCAGAGGAAACACCCGTCACGATAGCCACCTTGGGCGGTTGGTTGCTGTTGCTTCCGTTTGTCATATTTTGTTCCTTGTTTTATCGATGAGCATTCGTGCATTTTTTCAAACACCGCTAGACAACCATGACCCGCTTTTGCGTGAAACCGCGTGGCTGGGTCATGAACAGTAAACTTGGGTATATAAGGCGCGCGCCGCTTCTAAAATTTCAGCCTGCAATATGGGGTCCGCCACGGCCCGTGCGACACATAACGCGCCAGCCATGCCGGAAAATAGGGCCAGGGCATTATGCTGCCGCTCGGTCTCCGTTGCGCCGGGCAGCAGAGGGGCAATTTGCACCATATAGCCGCGCAAACCTTTGTCAAAGGCCGCGCGCACGATCGCGGGTTGGCGCGCAATCTCGGCTGATAGCGCTGCCACTGGACAACCACTCGCCTGATTGGCGCAATGCTCAAGACTCAAATAATAGTCGATGACCTTTTTTAATTGGGCTGGGCGCTCCTCCGCTTTGGCCACTTCCTGCATGCTGGCGATCTTTTGCGCAAAACTAAAGGCAAGGGCTTCGGCATACAAAGCATCCTTGCTCGCAAAATGGCGGTAAAAGCCGCCATGCGTCAACTGTAGTTCATCCATCAGATCTGCAATGCTAATTCCATCGCCGCCATGTGCTCGGAATTGTTGAGATGCGGCTTCGACCAAGCGTTCGTGGGTCACTTGTTTATGTTCTTTTGAGTAACGCATTGGATTCCTTTCCTATGTTGCAATTAGGGCATCACATTTTTGCTACAACGTTGCTTCACTCGCCGTCAAATCAAGCCAATGACGTTGGCTGCGCCAAAGCGGCTGCCATTGAGACCTGCGATCAGCACCCCCGGTAGTTGCATTGCACAAAGAGGGCAAGAGAGCGCTGCTGCACTGACTTGGTGATTTCAGGAAGTCTCATTACTTTAAGTCCTTCACACTTTGGTTTCACCTGTTGCCTGAATAATCAGATGATAATTATCATCTGATTATTGGATTATAGTGGTCATCTAATCGGTTGTCAATTCTTAAAGTGTACAAATTTAGGGGAATTGCGCGGTTGCCGCCAACAGCTAGCCAATCGGCGGTTTGAATGTACACCGGTCCATGATAAAATCGTACCATCTGGCAAGCACCTGGGCTGTTTCAATGCCGTTGCTTGCCTGGTTCGAACTGTTGTGACGAGAATTTTCGTGAGGGGTTTGCTCGTGTTCTCTTTGTCGCGACTTGAAGCCATTCTTTTCCTTTTCAAGACACAGGAGATTGCATGAAGGCAGACGCCACCATCCGTTCATCCAGCCGCCCACTCGCGCTTTGGCTGTTGACCGCGGGCAGTTTTTTTGCATTTTTCACCTTTGGCTTTGTCGATAACATCAAAGGGCCCACGTTCCCCAATCTGTTACAGGAGTTAAACTTCAGCTATAGCCAGGGTGGCGGTATCCTCTTTGGCGCCTATTTGGGGTTTGTGATTGCCACATTGCTGGCGGGGCCACTTTCTGATCTGCTGGGCAATCGCCTGGTCTTGTTGGCGGCCGCGCTCTTTATCGCCTTGGGCACACTGGGGCTGGGCAGTGCCGCTACCTATCCGTTGCTCTTTGGTTCGATGCTGGTGATTGGGTTGGGGACCGGCGCGATTGAGGTGGGCGGCAATGGCTTAATCGTCGCCCTTCATCGCCAAGCGCAGGGGCGCTTTTTGAACTTGCTGGCCACCTTTCACGGTGTCGGTGCGATGCTTGCGCCGCTCTATGCCGCCTGGATCTTGACCGCCGCGAGTTGGCGTCAGGTCTTTCTCTATAGTATGCCGCTGACCATTTTGCTGGCGCTGATCTTTCTGGTCACTGCAGGACCATCTGTCACCCAGCAGGAGCGGCATGGCTTTGACTGGGCGACGCTGCGTCGCACTGGCTTTACTCCGACGATGCTCTACTTCTACCTGGCCATTGGTCTATACGTGGCGACCGAACTGGGTCTTGCCGCCTGGCTTGTCGAATATCTGATTAAACGTAAAGGCATTGCCCAAACCACGGCGTCGTATTATCTTTCCGGCTTCTTTGCCTTTATCATGGTGGGGCGGTTGGTCGGCAGCCTGTTCGTCGAGCGGATTGGCTATTTGCGGGCGGTGCTGTTGGCTGCGGTGGGCACCCTGCTTTGTATCCTGGGCGCGCTCTTCGCCCCGCCCGCGCTGGCTTTCTGTCTGCCACTGAGCGGACTCTTTTGCTCGATCATCTTCCCGACGGTCGTTGCGGCGGTTTCTCGGCTGCATCCACAAAATACAGGCACGATCCTGGGTCTGCTCTTCACGGCGGCGGGGGTGGGCGGCGCGCTAGGACCGGCGTCCATTGGCGTTGTCAGCGATGCGCTGGGGATTCAATGGGGCTTTGGCTTGACTGCGCTATTTTGTGCTGGCGCGATTGGCGCGCTGGGGGTGTTGCTGCGCGCCGAACAACGCTACTCATAAAACCGCGCCCCGGCGCGGTGAACTTATTTTCCATCCTCTACTTAACGCTCTATGAAAAGGTTGCAACAACAATGAATCTCGACAAACAATACCCTTGTGTGGCGGATATGGAGGCAGCCGCCCAACGCCGCATCCCGCAGTTTATGCGTGAATATCTGTTCGGTGGGTTGGGTGGTGGTGTTTCGGTGCAA
>JAPLGZ010000260.1 GCA_026389895.1 Chloroflexota bacterium
GGCAGATCCAAAAAAGCATGGTAAACTTGCGTTTATGTAAGGAGAGCAGGCGCCAATGCCTGAACGTTAATTTCTCAACATAAAAGGAGCCTTTATGCCACCTAATCCAGGGTCTGAGAATGTAGAGCAAACGATCAACACGAGCCCTTATGCCAAACCACCGAAAGAGTGCGACCTGGTCATGAAAGGCGGCATTACCAGCGGTGTCGTTTATCCACCGGCCATTTTAGAATTGGCCAAAGTCTACCGTTTGCGTAATATTGGCGGCACCTCCGCCGGGGCGATTGCCGCGACAATTGCGGCCGCCGCTGAATATAGTCGAGAGCAGAAGGGTTTTGTCCTTTTAGAAAAAGTGCAGGCGGAGCTACAAGCAGAAGGTTTTCTTTTAAGCTTATTTCGCCCCTCCAAAGAGACGCGCCCCCTCTATCAGATCCTGTTAAATCTGGGCACAACAGCCAAAAAAAGTACAACAAAAACTGGGTTGCGGCTCCTGCTCCAGCTCACGGGATCATGCGTAAAGTATTGTTTTGGTTGGTTTGCGACGGGTGCAGCGATTGGGATTGGCATTGTCTGTCTCTATTTCTTATTGTGGAGCGGGTTTCGGTTTTACCTGAGCGCGGTGCTCCCGGCGCTGCTGCCCCTGATCTTTTTTGGGTGGCTAGGCGGCGTACTCGCCAGCGGGATCAAACTCTATCAGATTATTCAAAAGATTCCCCAGCACAATTTGTTTGGTCTGTGCACCGGTATGCCAGAGGCGACAGAGGCGACAGAGACGACAGGATCGATTTCCATGACAGAGTGGTTTCATAAAACCATCCAGAACCTGGCTAACCGCGCGCTCGATGCAACACCGTTAACGTTTCAAGATCTGTTGGACAAACCCCAGGTGGATCATCAGGACGCGGCGATCACCCTAAAGATGGTGACAACCAATCTCAGCCAGAGCCAGCCTTATGTCTTTCCGCTTGAGACGAACGTTTTTCTATTTAAAGAAAGTGAATTCACACGCTTATTTCCTGCGCCGGTAGTCGCCTATTTGGTCAAACAATCGGCGCAGGAAAATGCCCACCCAGGCGCAGTTTCAACTGCGAAACTGCCTGGCTATCATTTTTTGCCAAGAGGCACGACATTGCCGATCATTGTTGCTATGCGCATGAGTTTAAGCTTTCCGCTCCTGCTGAGTGCAGTCCCACTTTATACCATTAAATTTTCTGATGTAGCGCCCTCTCAAAGCACAACGCCCGGTGAAAAACAGACCCTGCCAACCGAAGCTGATTTGCAACAACACTGGTTCAGCGATGGGGGCATTTGCAGCAATTTCCCCATCCACTTCTTTGACAACTGGTTTCCCATGCGCCCAACCTTTGGGATTAATTTAGGTTCAGTGCCCAAAGAAGCCTTTGTCCAACCCCGTGTAGAAGACGCGCCGCAAGCGCGTGCGCTCGATCCAGAGGCGAGTCCAGCCCCGATCAAACAGATTAAAAGCGACTACCAGAGCCGCGGCTTTGTCGAGCCAGAGGATACCATTGCAGACGCGGTGGATCTGCAACCAGAAGGAACGATCCCCGATGTCTATCTGCCGAAGGCGAACGTCACGCCGACCATTGACTGGATCGAAGTGGGGAGCGCCTTCCAATTTGCAAATGCAATTTTAGAGTCGGCTCGCAACTATCGCGACACGATGCAGGCTGTTTTACCAGGCTATCGGGAACGGATTGTCCAAATTCATCTGGAGGAAGGGGAAGGAGGGCTCAATTTAGCGATGGATGCGAAGACTATTGGTAAGATCCAGGAGAAAGGGAAGCAGGCGGGACAATTGCTCACCGATCCCCGGCACTTTGATTTTGAGCATCACCAGTGGGTGCGGTTGCGGGTCTTATTGCCGCTGGTCGAGCGCCAATTGCGAACACTCTATATACGCCCGACCAAGACGATGTACACAAACTTATTTGAGCACGAACTGGCGGCAAGGGTCCAGGGAGAAAAATTCCCCTATGCACGCGGTCAAGCCTGGACGGAGCAAGCGGCTTCGTTGATCGACAATTTAGTCGCTATCGGGGCAACGTTTGAAGACGATACAACCTTGGCCCAAGCGGTTCCCAAACCCGAGCCGGTTCTGCGTGTGACGAGCGATATTTAATTCTGATCAGCAAGCGCGGCGCAGCGCTAACTGGTTGGCGCTGCGCCGCGCGGCGCGTCTAGTGCGCGGTTAAACGCATCAGGGTTGGCATATCGGCGTTGCCACCGCTGACGATCACAACCACGTTGCGGCCTAACTTTGCGACCTTATTGTGCAGCAACGCGCCAATTCCCACCGCACCGCCGCCTTCGACCACTTGATGCTCTTGCCGCAGGGCAAAGGCCATCGTCGCGCCGATCTCTGCTTCGGAAAGCAAGATCACTTCATCCACGAAACGCTGACACAAAGCAAACGTAAAGTGGTTTTCTAAACCGATCCCCCCCATTAGACTGTCGGCCAAAGTCTTTTCTTCAATCACCGGCACAACTTTACCGGCTTGCAAACTTAAATGCATGGCGGGACCTAATGCTTGCGACGCCCCGATCACACGCAGATCGGGGCGGGCTGTTTTGAGCGCTAGCGCAATCCCAGCCAGCAAGCCGCCACCCGAGAGCGGGATGATGACGGTGTCGATCTGCGGCAGATCTTCTAACAATTCCAGCCCAATGGTGCCCTGACCAGCAATAATATAGGGATCATCAAACGGCGAAACCATCGTTAACCCGTCGGATTGCGCTAATTGGAGAGCGTAAAGTTCGGCATCATCCTGCGTAGGGCCGTGAATGACGACCTCGGCGCCCAGTTTGCGCATGGCGGCTACCTTGTGGGGCAACACCAGTTCGGGCACACAGATCACAGCCCGCATGCCCAATTTCTGGGCCACAAAGGCGACACCTCGCCCATGATTGCCGGTAGAAACGGTCACCACGCCACGTTGGCGCTCGGCTGGGCTTAAATTTAAGAGGCGATTGGCCGCACCGCGTAGCTTAAAGGCGCCGGTTTCTTGCAAATTTTCGAGCTTGAGATACACGTTAGTTTGGCACTGTTCCGACAAATAGGCCGAGTGAATCAGGGGCGTGCGCCGGGCCAGACCGGCAATCGTTTGACGGGCAAGATAGATAGCACGTAGGTCAATGGCTGGCGTAGACATGCGGTTGGCATTCCTTATTTCTGGGTTCCAATGGATGATTGAATTGGCCTATTATTCAGCACATCGACGGAATCTTCAAATTGGTGCGGTAAATAAAAAAGCTAGTTTCAGCAGATAGAACAAACCGACTGAAACTAGCTTACAAGCTACCACCCGTGTGCCTGGGCTGGCCAGGCCCGTTCATCCGACGATTTAGGCTTTGGCAACAAAGGCAAACTCAAGCTGAACTTCATCCGTTACGTCGGCAACGCTGGGCACATTGGGAATGTTTAAATTATAATCCGAACGCAGCACATGGGCCTTTGCCGTGCCACTGATCTGCGCATCCGATTCAACCTTTACACTGGTCACAAAGGTAGCTGGTTTCGTAACACCACTGATGGTTAAGTCACCAACAATTTTAAGTTCCAATGTATCACCAACTTTGGCCGCCGTGGGCAACCCTTCAATGGCTGTTGGGGTAAAGACGATATAGCGATTTTCATCACTGTTCGACTGGAGAACAAAGCGGCGAATGGCATTATTGCGCATGCTGCTGTCGGTTGTGAAATCGCGGGCGTCGATCTGAATCGGGCTGATCGTCGTCTTGGTCGGGTCGGCCAGATCAATGGTAATGGCAGCCGACACCAACGAGGTCGTGCCCACCACAGTCTTGGGGGTGCCCATCAAGACTTCATCCAGAATAAAATTCGCCTTGGATTGACTTTGATCAACCGTAAAGACTCGGGTATCTGAGCTAGTGGTGGTCGTCGTGGCCGTTGTGCTGGTGGCCGTCGTCGATGGCGTTACGGTCGCTGTCCCTGTTACCACACCGGTCGATGTGAGGATGGTAACGGCGGTCAGAGTGGGCGGCACCGTCACTTGAACGGTGGGCATAGCCGTTGTTGCTGTGGCTGCTGGCGCTTCGACCACGGGTGTTGCGGCTGGTTGCGCTGCGCCATTGCAGGCCCAAATGAAGGCAGCAATCACGATCAGACCAGGGATCAGGAATTTAGTTTGCCAATTTCGCTTTTGAGTCATCAGTTGTCGTCCTTTATCTTTTATGGATGCTATTTACTATTGATACATTGCGCCGGCTATCCGGCATTCAGTCAGGAATAGAGCAGCCTTCCGTCTACTAACTGGCGCTCCCAAAGAAATTATAACAATTAAATATGAAGAACATGAGTAGAAACGATTAAAAAAAGATGTGGATTTGATCAAAGGATGAATCTATTGATTTCGTGGCTACCCAGCGCCTAGATTTGTGGATATCGGGCAAACCGTTTCTGCTGCGCGCAACTTTTCGACTTCAACAAATGCGCTGCTATCGATTACAATAGCCTAATGAAGATAGCTGGTGGGTCAACCCACTAAACGTCCCAGTGTAATTTCGCCACGCAATGGCGTTGCCTGGCCAGCTCAGTTTTATGGGAACAGCAACGTTCATTTCAGCTAGAACAACGATTAATTTGCCTATGCCGACTCTACGGATCAATCTCTGGTGCGGGCCGCGCAATGTCTCGACCGCCCTTATGTACGCCTTTGCCCAACGCAACGATACGCGTGTGCTCGACGAACCACTCTATGCGCATTATCTGAGTGTCTCGGATGCCGAACATCCTGGGAAACAAGAGGTGATCGACGCCATGATCAGCGATGGCGAACGCGTCATCCAAGAAGTGATCCTGGGGCCTTGCGACCGGCCGCTCCTGGTTATGAAGCAGATGGCTCACCATTTAGTCGCCATTGATCGCGGCTTTCTGGCCAAGACCGTAAACGTGCTCTTAATCCGCGATCCACAACAGATGCTGCCCTCGCTGGCGCAAAATCTCACCACACCCATTCTGCGCGACACGGGGCTGGCGATGCAGTCTGAGCTTTATCAACAGTTGATCAGTTTGGGGCAACAACCCGCCGTGTTGGATGCCAAGCAAGTGCTGCTGAATCCCCGCAGCGTGCTCAGTCAGTTATGCGAACACCTGGCGATTCCTTTTACTGAGAAGATGTTACATTGGCCCGCCGGCCCACGCCCCGAGGATGGCATTTGGGCGAAATACTGGTACCAAAACGTCCACAAGTCTACCGGCTTCGAACCCTATCGCGAAAAAAATGAACCCTTTCCGGCGCGCCTGTTGCCCTTGCTCGAAGAATGCAAACCGCATTACGACCTATTGGCGCAGGTGGCGATTAAAGCAGCGTAAGTGGTCATTCGTGAATCACATCTGGTGGATCAATTATGAGATCGCATGGTACGTAGGGATTAAGAATAGGGCTAATCCCGTATCCCTAATCCCGGCGGAACATGCGTTGCTACATACCACTTATTATTTACCCAATCCGAACGTAAAGTGAGCCGTCATGTCTCCTACACTACCTGATCTACGCAACGAAAATATTTTTATTCATGTGGGCGGTCAATTATTGGCACGCGAAGAGGCGAAGATCTCGGTCTTCGATAGCTCGGTCCAAGGCGGGGATGCTGTCTGGGAAGGCTTGCGCGTCTATAATGGCCGCATTTTCCTCTTAAATGAGCATCTTGATCGCCTATTTGACTCGGCCAAAGCGTTGGCGTTTGCCCAAGTGCCCACCCGCCAAGCCGTGAAACAAGCCATCTTTGACACCTTGCGCGCCAATGGTATGCGTGACGGAGCGCACATTCGCCTCACCTTGACCCGCGGCAAAAAAGTGACCTCTGGGATGAGTCCTAAATTGAACCAATACGGTTGCTCTTTGATCGTATTGGCCGAGTGGAAAGCGCCGGTCTACGACCAGAATGGCATCCGCTTGATCACCTCGGCGATTCGCCGTAATTCGCCCCAATGTATTGATTCTAAAATCCATCACAACAATTTGATCAATAACATTATGGCCAAGATTGAAGCCAACGTCGCTGGCGTCGATGATGCCGTGATGCTCGACTTGCATGGGTTTGTTTCCGAGACAAACGCCACGAATATTTTTCTGGTTAAGCGTGGGGTGTTATTGACGCCTCATGCCGATAGCTGTTTGCCTGGCATTACGCGGGCCTATATCATGCAACTCGCGCGCACCAACCAAATTGCCCTACAAGAGCGCAATCTCTCTATTTCCGAAGTCTACAGCGCCGATGAAATGTTCACCACGGGTACGATGGGTGAATTATCGCCGGTTTTAGAGGTCGATGGCCGTACGATTGGTGCAGGTGTCGCTGGTCCGCTCACCAAACGGCTACAGATGCTCTTTGCAGAACGCACCGCCAACGAAGGTGAGCCGCTACCCTTTTAATTTCCCAACCCCTCTGCAAAACTTGCCCAAAACGCGCAAAGCAAGTATAATTGACTTTTGCATGGAGAGGTCGCATAGACTGGCCTAGTGCGCGGGCCTGGAAAGCTCGTAACCGCAAGGTTCGTGGGTTCAAATCCCACCCTCTCCGCTGTAAGTGGTAAGCAGTGCTGGGTACGTAGGCAAGTGAGAAAATTTAACGCTTGGCTACTTATCTTTAACTGATTACCCTTTCATAATTCGTGTGTTTACATCGCTTCGCCAGGTGCTGGGTCCTGTGCAGCAGGATACTGTGAACCCCGCCAGGGTCGGAAGGCAGCAACGGTAAGCAGACCGTCCTGGGTGACATGGGAGTGCCTGGTATGCTGGCGAAGCGATGTAAGCACACGAATTTTTTTGCCACTCTGCGCTGAGCAGATCAAATTTTTCTCAGACTGGATTCGATGACCAGGAGTAACCCTTGACTACATTAAGTTTAGCGAAGCCCAAAATCTACCTTGTGCGCCATGCAACACCCGATTGGAGCCGCACCGATATTCGCTATGATATCCCACCTGGACCACCGCTTGTTGCACAAGGCGAGGCCGAAGCGGCTAGTTTGGGCGAATTTTTGCGCACAGTAGAGGCCTACAAAATTTATGTGAGCCCACTCGAACGCACCTTGCGCACGGCCCAAATTGCCGCAGAAATTGCGCAATTGCCGGTCTTCGAAGAAGAGGCAATTGCCGAGTGGCGCCGTGGCGAAAGCGAACAACAGGTGCTTGAGCGGCTCATGCCGTTTTGGGACAAAATTAGCCAGGAAAGCCAAGAAAACGGACCAATTGTCATGGTTTCGCATGGCGGTCCCGTGCGCGCGATGTTGCAACATCTCAAATTGGATCAAGCCGAGATCGACTTTTACCGCAAGCAATTTGACCGTGACAACCCGGTGCCTCCTGCGGGCGCCTGGCTAGCCACCCAGGCGCGCTTCGATGATCGTTGGCAATTACACCTTGCCTTCACACCGCAGCCGCATAAAGTGTACACGCCGCCCCTCGTCTACGTCTAAACCAACCAATACGATCAGAAGCCTGACTTTAGGTGAACAAAGTTCACACAAAAGCCAGGCTTCTGTATAAGAGAGGCAAAATCATGAGCACATCTACTCATTTCTTTCAAAAGCTACAACTGGCCGCGGAACGCAATCAGAGCTTGCTCTGTGTTGGTTTAGACCCCGTGCCCGAGCAGATCCCCGCGCGCTATCGTGATGAAGAGCCAGATATCATCAGCGCCATACTCGCCTGGAATAAAGCCGTCATCGAGCAAACGGCGGATCTAGTCTGTGCTTATAAGCCGAATATTGCCTTTTATGAAGCCCTGGGCGCGCCCGGGATGGCTCTCTTGCGCAGTACACTGGCCTTGATCCCACCCCACATTCCCGTCATTCTAGATGCCAAACGCGGCGACATGGGCAACACGGCAATCGCGTATGCACGGGCCTGTTTTGACGAATTACAGGTGGATGCGGTCACCCTTAGCCCCTATTTAGGACGCGACAGTGTTGAACCTTTTGCGAAATATGCAGATAAAGGTCTGTTCGTCCTCTGCCATACTTCCAATCCAAGCGCTGGCGAATTTCAGGAGTTGGAAATTACCGACTGGCGTACGCTTGATCGCGAGCCCAACCAAGCGCTTTATCTGCACGTGGCGCGCGCCGCGGCAAGTTGGTCGCCCAATGTAGGTCTGGTGGTCGGTGCGACCTATCCCGCTGCGATCGCCGCTGTGCGCCACGTGGCGCCGCAAGCCTGGTTTCTTGTGCCCGGCATTGGCGCACAAGGGGGCGATGTCGAGGCCACCCTGGCGGCTGGTCTGCGCGAGGATGGAACAGGGCTGATTATCAATGCCAGCCGCGCCGTTTGTCTGGCGGCGGATCATGGTCAAGCCGCCGAGCAGTTGCGCAGCGAGATTGAGCAGGCCCGAAAAAACCAGCAAACTAAGCGCACCGCGCTGACCGAGGAAGTTGGGGTCCCGCCGGAACGGCAAGCCTTAATCGCCAATCTCGCGGCCTTGCAGGCGATCAAATTTGGTGACTTTACCTTGGCGAGTGGAACCCAATCACCCTTTTATATTGATTTACGCCTACTGGTCAGCCAGCCCGCAGTATTAGCGCAAGCCGCCGTCGCCTACGCCGCGATTCTGGCCGGTTTAACCTGTGACCGGATTGCCGGGGTGCCCTATGCTGCCTTGCCGATTGGCACGGCCGTAGCTATTGAAGCAAATAAACCGTTAATCTATACCCGCAAAGAAGCGAAGACGCACGGTCTGGGCAAAGTGATCGAAGGTGTCTGGCAACCAGGTGAGCGAGTGATCATTATTGAAGATCTGATCACAACGGGTGGCAGCATTATCCAAGCCGCCGAACAATTGCGGGCGGCGGGTCTGATCGTCGAAGATGTGATCGTGCTGATCGACCGCGAACAGAGCGGTGTGGCCAACTTGGCCGCTGCCGGGATCAGAGCCCATAGCGTCTTCAAATTAAGCGATATGCTCGACGTGCTTGTCAAAACCGGACAATTGGCGCGAGAAAAGCAGCAGGAAGTCTTAAATTTTATCGGTAAGCAAAATTAATCGGCAAACCATGACCAACATTTCGATCGATTTTCTTAATTTCACCTTTGCCACCCCATTTGTGCTTGCCAGTGGCATTTGGGGCACAACAGCGAGTCTGTTGGAACGCGCCGCCCGCGCCGGATGCGGCGCAGTGACGGCCAAAAGCTGTGGACCAGGGCCGCGCGCCGGTCATGTCAATCCCTCTTGTGTGGATTGGGGCCACGGTCTGCTCAATGCGATTGGCCTGGCCAACCCAGGCGCCGCTGCTGAAGCCGAATTGCTGGCGAACGCCAAAACCCAACTCGCGAGCCTGGGCGTACCGCTGATTGCCAGTATCTTCGCCGGCACAGCCGAGGAATTTGGGGTGGTCGCGCGTATTGTCGCGCAGGCAAAACCCGATATGCTAGAAGTAAATATCTCCTGCCCCAATGTTCATAGCGAGTTTGGTGAACCATTTGCCGGCAACCCAACGAGCACAGCCGAAGTGACGGCACAGGTCAAACAAGCCCTAGTCGGAACAGGCATTCCGGTCATTGTAAAATTAGCGCCCAATGTGCCGAGTGTGGCGCGGATTGCTCGGGCCGCCGTGGAAGCCGGGGCCGACGCGTTGTGCGCCATTAATACAATGCCTGGCCTGATCTTGGACATTGAAAGTGGCCAGACGATCTTGGCCAACCGCAGCGGCGGCCTCAGTGGCTCAATGCTCAAACCAATTGCCCTCAAGTGTGTCTATGATATCCATAAAGCCTGCCCCACAACACCCATCATAGGGACAGGCGGTGTTACGACGGGCCAAGATGCCATCGAGATGATCATGGCGGGCGCCACTACCGTTGGGATTGGCAGTGCCATTTATTACCGCGGCCCTGCTGCCATTCAACAGATTAAAGCGGAGATGATCGCCTGGCTAGAGGCGCATCAGATTGCCGATCTCAATAGTTTACGCAGTTTGGCCCATCATGAGCCACTTTTCAGCACCGTGCCAACTGGCGCACCAGTTCCGGCAGCGCATTAAAGATTGTTTGAAAAGCCGTGAATTCATTCAGCGGGCTTTTTAAACGGTCTCTGATCAAAAATAGTCCAGCCTGATTAGGCTGGACTATTTATTCGCAGTTATTTTGTTCGCAGTTATTTATTCGCGTTTATCTGTTAGCGAGAATGCGGGCACAAAACCGTATCAGTTCAATGAGGAGCTTCGGTAGACAGCATTGGCGGTGCGTTTGGTCGGTGGCGGCGCAATGACGTTATTGCCCGATAAGATCGACTCGGGTTTCGCCGGCACGCGTTTTACCCCTAGGATCTTTCTCGCCTTTGTTCTCTGCTCTGCGCCGGTTTGCATAGCCCTATCACTGCGGCTGGCAACCACGCAAGCGGCATAAATGATAATCCCAACGAACAGGCTCAAAACTAAATACGTTGTCAGGATGATAGTTAACATAATGTTGCCTCTCCAAGTTCAGTGGCAGTTTATTGACTACTCAAAGTGTTTATTACTCAAAGCCGTGGCATGGACGCAATACCGTTCCCCTATAGATTAGCACAAATTTTCGATTTGTCTGTGTTACTATGGTACTATCCTTGCGACATGAATATGAACTAGGCTTAAAGCGCAACGCTTACCCTCGCCACAAATCCCACTCTCTATTCTTAGCATAACACCTAATCTTCTTGTGTCTCAGACATCTTCCTTACGCAAATCCTACAAACAGATGCTCTTTAGTAGACCATCCCTAGGCAAAATATGGGGAATACCGCTCGGTT
The DNA here is from genome assembly GCA_026389895.1 of Chloroflexota bacterium. Classification (GTDB taxonomy): domain Bacteria; phylum Chloroflexota; class Anaerolineae; order Caldilineales; family Caldilineaceae; genus JAPLGZ01. Next base: position 10,764 of record JAPLGZ010000260.1, read on the forward strand.
GGCGCTCGTATGGAAAGGTCTGTCGAATCAACCAGTAATCATTCGGTAAGTAAATGGGTAGTTCTTTAGCCCTATGCCTTATAAATTTAAGTCGATAAACCGGTAATCTGGGCATGCAACAAAAATCAACTTTTCACGGCGACTGGTTGAGCTAGCAATGCCCTCATTAATTTGTTGATGTTTATCATTCGCTGCTAAGATGACCTCTCGGAACGTTTCTCAGCTGAAATTTCAGAGCATTAATTAGATGAGCAGAGCGATTATGTCAACAACATCCGATCCTATTCCTCATTACAATTTGTACATCAATGGTCAGTGGCGCGCGCCCAAGGCCGAACGCTATCAACCAACCTATGATCCATCGACCGGTGCAATGCTCGCTCACGTGGCGCAGGCCGATGTCGAAGATACTCAATTGGCGATCCAAGCGGCGCGCACGGCCTTTGATGCCGGCGACTGGTCAGGCATGTTGCCTGCTGAGCGGGCTCGCCGGCTGCATGCCATCGTGGATGCGATTGAGGCCCGCCAAACAGAAATTGCCGATCTAGAAATGCGCAATGGCGGTTGCACCTGGCGCAAAGCGAATTTGATGGACATTCCGGTCGGCTTAATTCACTTCCGACACTTTGCCAAGCTGGCCGATTTCGAGGCGCAGGAGCCAGTGCCCCAAATTACTTTCCCGGCGCTCTCCTATAATCTAGTGCGGCGTGAACCGATTGGGGTGTGCGGCCAGATCATTCCATGGAACTTCCCGTTTCTGATGGCGATCTGGAAAATTGCCCCGGCGTTGGCGGCGGGCAATACGATCATTCTCAAGCCAGCCAGCTACACCCCACTGAGCGCCCTAAAATTAATCGAGATCATCCACGAAACAGGTCTCCTCCCGCCAGGCGTCCTTAATCTGATCACTGGGTCTGGCCAGGTGGTGGGGCCAGAGTTATGCAACAATCCGCTGGTCGACAAGATTGCCTTTACCGGTAGCACAGCGGTCGGCCGTGAGATCATGCAGCAGGCCGCCAGCACCATTAAAAAGGTGACGCTCGAACTAGGTGGCAAAAGCCCGAATATTATTCTGGATGACGCCGATCTGGACATTGCTGTAGATGGCAGCCTCTGGGCGACGTTTATGCATAATGGCCAGGCCTGCGAAAGCGGGACGCGGCTGTTTGTACCAGCTAGTATCTATGACGAGTTTATGAACCGTTTGGTTACGCGTGCCAGCCATCTAAAAATCGGTCTTTCGGAGGACGGTGCGACAGATTTGGGGCCGGTAATCAGCGCCAGCCAGTTAAAAACCATTGAAGAGTATATTCAATTGGGCATTCAAGAAGGCGCGACGCCTGTGCTGCTCGGCCAGCGCCCCACCGATCCAGAACTTGCACACGGCCACTTTATCACGCCGACTATTTTTACAAATGTTGACAACAAAATGCGTATTGCCCAAGAGGAAATTTTTGGGCCAGTGCTCTGCGTGATCAAATACACGAGCGTCGCGGAAGCGATCCGCCAAGCCAATGATACGATCTACGGTCTGGCGGCAGGCGTATGGAGCACCGATATTGAGCGGGCCATGACCGTTGCCAATCAATTGCGGGCAGGCACCGTCTGGATCAATGATTTCCATCTAATTAGCGCCGAAGCACCGTTTGGCGGCTACAAGCAGAGTGGCAGTGGCCGTGAACTAGGCACGTGGGGCTTAAAGGAGTATACAGAGATCAAGCATATTCATGTCGATTTGGCGCGGACACGCGCGGCGAAATTCTGGTTCGATATCGTCACACCGCAGGAGTAAATCGTGGCTGGCAGCAGGGTTAAAACCCTGCGCTGACAGGTTCAGGAAGTCGCCGCAGCGACTAGAAGGCTAGTGCCTGCGCCCAGTGGGCTCCCGACTTCCTGAACCTGTCAGCGGACCATTTTAATGCTCCGCTGGAGAGAGGGATAAAGAGACAAGGAGAGGTGGAAACAGGGAGATTCGTCTAATGATGCATTCCTTGTTTCGTGTCTCCTTGTCTCCCTCTCCCTTTCCTTGTAGACTAAAAATCGATCACAAACGCCTTTGCAAAATGGGGTAAGCTATGCACAATCGCCGCCTGATCCTCGCCCACGATCTGGGGACAACCGGGAATAAAGCCAATCTATTTGATGCAGATGGCCATTTGCTCGGCAGTGCCTTTGCTGGTTATCCAACAGCTTATCCCCAGCCCAATTGGGCCGAGCAGGATCCCCAGGATTGGTGGCAAGCCATTTGTCTCACCACGCAACAGTTACTACACGAAAACAATATCGAGCCACAGACCATTGCAGCCGTCAGCTTTAGCGGACAGATGATGGGTGTTGTTCCCGTAGATCGCACGGGGATATCAAATGAGCGGGCATCGGATCAGCCCGGCTTATTGCGCGGCAAAAATGCTCTGGCTACGCAATCACCAGCCGGAGCTTTTTCACAGGGCCGCCTATTTTTTAAACCCCAAAGATTATCTGGTGCAGCGGCTCACAAATGTCTTTGCCACCGATTATTCCGATGCATCGGGCACCTTGCTCTTTGATTTGCAACGCCGCACCTGGGACGAAACTTTGTTGCAGGCCCTTCGTTTGTCACCTGAGCAACTGCCCACGCTGCATCCATCGACCGCCGTCGTTGGTACAGTAACCAGCGCGGCCGCCCAAGCCACTGGCCTTGCCCCCGGCACGCCTGTCGTGATTGGGGGCGGGGATGGCGCGTGTGCCGGGGTGGGGGCGGGCGTCGTCGAACCGGGCGACGCGTATTGTTATACCGGCTCTTCGGCCTGGATCAGCATCAGTAGTCTCCAGCCGGTCTTAGATCCCGGGCAGCGCACCTTTACCTTTCACCATCTACACCCCAAACGTTTCTGTCCGATGGGCACGATGCAGGCTGCGGGGGGTGTGCGCGATTGGGCCTGGAAGCTCTTGACCGATGACGCCGAAGAACTCGATGCCGCCGCCGCAGCGATTGCGCCTGGCGCTGACGGCTTGCTTTTTCTGCCCTATCTCTTAGGCGAACGCAGTCCCCACTGGAACCCGTTGGCCCGTAGCGCGTTTGTCGGCCTGACCATGCCCCATGATAAATCAACCCTGGCGCGGGCAGTGTTGGAAGGGGTGGCATTCAACTTGCGCTTGATCCTCGACACCTTACGCGCCCAAGTGCCAACGATCAGCGCGCTGCGTTTGATCGGCGGGGGCAGCAAAAGCGCCGCTTGGCAACAAATTCTGGCAGATTGTCTAGGGCTTCCGATCCACATTCTGACACTCAAGAGTGAAGCCACCAGTTGGGGCGCCGCCGTGGCTGGTGGCGTGGGCGTGGGGCTGTTTGACTGGTCAATGGCCGCGCAACGCGCCACGGTGACAGCTATCGTGACGCCACAAGCACACAATCTTCGCTTGTACAATGAATTGACCCAACTATTTCTAGAGACCTATCAGGCGCTCGAACCTATTTATGCAAGGCTGGCGCAGTTACAACGCACACAACAAGCTTAGGAGAGAAGATGAAGACCCCAAAAAATTTTTTAATGGACATGGATGGTGTGCTCGTACGCGGGCGAACCCCGATTCCTGGCGCCGATAGCTTTATCGACTGGCTGAATACCAATCACATCCCATATCTGGTGCTCACAAATAATCCGCTCTATACGGCGCGCGATCTGGCGCACCGGCTGCAAACGATCGGGTTGGCGATTCCAGCCGAACGGATTTTCACCTCGGCCATGGCGACCGCCGATTTTCTACGCGTGCAAAAGCCCGGTGGCACGGCGTATGTGATCGGCGAAAGTGGCTTGACAGAAGCGATTTATAGCATCGGTTACATCATGACCGACCACGATCCAGATTATGTTGTCTTGGGAGAAACACACGGCTATAACATCAGCCAAATCACGCGCGCCATTCGCCTGATTGGCGACGGGGCACGCTTTATTGCCACCAATCCCGATCCGTCCGGGCCATCCGATGAAGGGATCGTGCCGGCCTGTGGCGCGATGGCCGCGCTGATCGAAAAGGCGACAGGCGTGGCGCCACTCTTTGTGGGCAAACCAAACCCGCTCATGATGCGGCTCGCCCTCAATCATCTGGGGGTGCATTCCGAAGAGAGTGTGATGATCGGCGACCGCATGGACACGGATATTGTGGCCGGTGTCAGTAGTGGCTTGGATACAATTCTTGTGCTCACCGGTGTCACCGTGCGCGAGGCGGTCGAACGTTATCCCTACCAACCGACGGCCATTTTTGAGTCAATCGGCGACGTAGCGGCCGCCTTCGCGAGCCCATCATAACGCCATCCCTCGAGTTGCTCGCGATACCAAGCCGCAACGCGAGGAGAAGCTAACGCCATTAAAATGTCACAGGGGTTTGTAAGCCCTTTTCGCATCTATGTGGGTAGTTGCACCATCAGCTGATACTGCTCAAACATCTGGATCATCGGCAGGAAATCAGGCCCAATGTGATCCTTAAGAATATATCCCGCAACCTGTTCGTAATAGGCTTTCTGCCTGTCTTCGAGTCGAGCAGAGGTGGTCAACATAAAGACCACATTGCGACGGAGCCCTGGATCTTGGCGCAAAACAGACAAGAACTCCAGGCCATTCATGCGCGGCATATTAATATCGAGGAGGATGATATAGGGTCGTGCCAATGGTAGCTTCCCATCTTCGCCGCGCAGCACCGCAAGCGCTTCAATGCCATCTAGCACATGGGTAATTTGGTTGGTCAGATTTTGGCGCCGAAAGGCACGGATGAAAGCTTCGGCATCAATTGCATCATCTTCGACCAAGAGAATGTGAATACATGCACCCATGATAACTCGCCTCTCTTGATTTTTTTCTTACATTGTCTGTCCGGCCTTTAGTTTATCATAGGCTAATACATACAATACTTACACTGTGCTTACAACAGAGGCCAAATATAAAATTTGGCGCTAGTAAAAGAAGAAAATTTAGCCCAAAGTGTCATCAATGAAGCAGCACGAGTCGCTTAGACTTTTCTAGGCGCGCCGATTGGCGATCAGCCAAACCTATTGGCAGCGCTTTTTACTGTTTTTTGTTGTTAATATCCCGTGGTAAAATCCCTCTAGCATTTCCATTACCGCGGCTGCCAAGGAATAATCCCCAGGTAATGCACCGTTATTTCTAGCCCCTCTGCTATATGGTTTGCGAAAGGAAAAAATGAAATATAAGTCCCTTCTCATCGTGGCGGCGCTCATGCTGCTATCGGTATACGGTGCTATTTTTGCCCAAGATGCCAAGCCCCAGGCTGGCACAATCCCGTCACCGGGTGCCATATATCTGCCGTTTATCGCAAACGTAGTGCCGGCGGCCAATTGCGACGCGTCCTATCCTGATTTTTGCATTCCATCTCCACCCCCTGATTTAGCGTGACGCGATATTCCACAGAAGAACTTCACGGTTTTGCAGCCGGACCCACATCGGCTTGACGGCAACAAAAACGGAATTGGGTGTGAGGAGTAGACGCCGGCAAAG
>JAPLGZ010000296.1 GCA_026389895.1 Chloroflexota bacterium
GCCAGATGGTCTCTTGTGTGCGCACACTGTATTCGACCTGACTGCGAATAATCAGGGTGCCATATTTCACCGGATTGGGATTCATGCCAGCAGCATACAGAGCTAGCGCTACAGAAACGCCACAGTGATCCCAAAAGCGCTATAGTTACCCGCAAAGCGCATCTATATTCAAGATTGAATCCCTGCTTGCTGGCGAAACCGCTCCCGATGACGCTGAAGCCAGGGAACGTTCATTTCGACTGACGCCGGAATAGGAGCCCCAGCCAACACCGCGGATTCAGGTTTAGATGCGCGGACACTTGCACAACCTTCGATCATGCTAGAAATTTGGCGCATGAAAAGAGTTGATCTAAGCTAGATTCCTTGTGGCTTTGTTAGGCAGTAGGTTTGATCTACTTATATGTTGGGCGGTTTCTAGATAACCTTGAGGAGTAAGAAGTATGGCGACGCTCCATTTGATGGTTGGGCTTCCTTGTTCAGGGAAAACAACGCTAGCCCACCAGCTTGAACATGACCTACCGGCGCTGCGATTGACCCTTGATGAGTGGCACATCCGCCTCTTTGGTCAAGATGCAGCAGCACCAGAACACGATGCTCGGCATAGCCTCATCGAGGCTATCCTCTGGAATATCGCGAGTAGGTCGCTGGAATTGGGCACGAATGTTATCCTCGATTACGGTTTGTGGGCACGAGAAGAGCGCGAAGATTATCGGTTGCGGGCGCAGCAACTGGGGGCGAGTAGCGAAGTCCACTATCTAGATGTGCCAGCGGATGAGTTATTAAGGCGGCTTGCGCAAAGGAATGCGCGGCCTTCACAGGAAAGTTTTCTGATTTCCGAAGAATCAATGAAGCCTTGGATTGCTTTCTTTCAAAAGCCGACACTGGATGAGCTTGCGCGAAGAGAGTAAAAGAAAAGGTCACCGGTGCATGGCCTGGTTGGCGAGTTGTTTGTGGAACTGGATCGCGTGCAGATCGTCACTTTCGCGCACTTCGATATGATAGATCTTGTACCCCGACCGGATCAGGGTAATGAGCATTGCGGGATAGCGATTTTTGCTGTCAACGGTGACCCAGGAACAACCGGCTGCGTTGGCGAGGTTTTCATGCGCCTTAAGCAGTAACTTAGCATAACCCTTGCCGCGTGCAGCCGGGGCTGTGCCGCATAACCAGATGAAGTAGGTGTCAGTGGCCTGTGGCCTACCGACCATGTAGCTGACGATCTGGCCTGCTTCTCGGATCGCTAAGCAATGAAAGGCCTCACGCTGCCAGACATGGCCCACCTCTGCCTTGACCGCCATCTCTGGGATGGTGGCGGCAAACTCGGCAAGTTCATTGGGGTCAGTGAATGCTGGGATCATGGCTTCCTCGCCAACGACTGATGGTATAGTCTCCGGTATAGAGAGGCGCGGCTCAGAAAGACACTGCCCACCGAGCCGGCGCGCCGCCTATCCGGTGATTGCTTGATCAATTGAGCAGATTGGCAAGTTCCTTGGCATTCGCCAAGGCATAGCCATGAAAGTCATTGTTAAAGTAGACGTAAACTCTTTTTACCTGTGGAGAAATGCTATTGATGTAGGCGGCCCATTCGGCTAATTGTTCGGTTGAATATTTGGAAGCAAAGAGTTGTTCGGGACCGTGCATACGGATATAGGCAAAATCGGCGGTGAGCTGGCGCACCTCGGGGTAACGGGAAGATTGCCCGGCGACGAGGGCGACATTGTGCTGTTTCAGGAGTCCATACACCTCTTCTGTAAACCAATATTGATTGCGAAATTCAATCGCAACATCGAATCGATAGTCTTGGGCCTGAATACCTGCCTGAAAGAAAGTTAGAAATTGGGCCAATTTGTCCAGATCGTAGCGAAAACTAGGTGGAAGTTGAATAACTAGCGCACCCAGCTTCTCTTGCAAAATCTGGGTTGACGTCAAAATGTAGTGGACTTTTTCACGCACCTCATCATTTAATTCAAGGCGATGAATGTGTGTAATCAGTTTATTGAGCTTCAGGGAAAACTTGTAATGATCGGGTGTCATGCGGACCCAGGTTTTATACGTAGACGCCGTGGCAATCCGATAGAAGGACGCGTTATTTTCAACCGTATTGAAATGCTGCGCATGGAAACGCAGTTCGTTATAGCCTGAGATGTCTGGGGGATAGAAAAGACCCAGCCAGTGCTTATAATGCCAACCCGAAGTGCCAATATACAACTCTGTCTTCATAGGCAGTGAATTTTATCACTTCCATCAAAAAGGTGAAACTCATAAAAAAGATCTATGTCTTGCACATGAACCACTGTCTCATAAAGACACCCAAAATTATGATTTATGGCGTTCATTAAAATGTAGTATACGAAGATTGTCGTGATCGATGCCGAATAGAAGAATATTTTGTAAAGCAAATGGCGGAAAGAAAAACGTTTATTAGGCGAAGATTCTAATGTCAAGAAGAATTTTGTTTAAAAATGAAAACTACCCATGTTGCCATCAGTTCTTATTACAGTGATATTGTCCGAGCGACTTATTGATCGATCAAATAAATTTCATCCCATGAACCCGGCTGGCACACTGTGCCGTGTCTCTAAACTTGTTCGATTTTTACCTGATTTATCGATAAGAAACGGCTCCAACTTTGGAGGAAATTTCCAAATATCTAGTCTTTTATATGAGCATCACGGAGAAAACTCACCAACCGCTGTACTTTTTGGCGGGATTGAGCTGCACGAAACCCCTGACTGGCGACCAACAAAAATAGAAGCTCCTAACCGAAAACCACAGCTTTTTGCCCACGCTCCTGCTGAGGATATATTTGATTTGACAGAACGCAAGCCGAGGGCCTATTATCACCTTACAGACCGCTTTCTCTTCTTTCTCCACTATGTACTCAAATAAGGCGTTTTGCTTCACCAGTAGTTTGTCGTTGAATGTCAGTCCTCAAATCAGTGAAACGGCGACGATACAGCAAGTTTGCACAGACAAAAAAGGAGCGGACCATGTACGGAACGATTGCGCGTTTTCAGGTCAAGCCAGGGATGGAAGCCAAGCTCGATGAATTACAACAGGAATTTGCGGCCGCAGCGGTGCCTGGTTTTATCACGGCCTATGTGTACCAAATGGAGGCCAATCCGCATGACCACTATCTTGTGGTGGTGTTTGAGAGTCAGGCCGCTTATCAGGCCAATGCGAACAGCCCTGCGCAAGCGGCGCGGTATCAGCAACTGCGGGCGGTGATGGCCACTGATCCGGAATGGCATGATGGGAAGATCGTCTCGATAAGCCAGCCAAGCGCTGGGTAAATGACGGCGTGCGTGCGATACGACAGGCCGTGCGCTCCTCCCGCCATGGAGAAGTGCGGACTGCCTGAGCGTTACGGATAGGCAACGGCGATGACGGGTAAATGTTCCTAGAAACTACCGTAACTATGCGTGTTGAGATTATCTTATCACTTGAATTTTCGGCGTGGTTGGGTAATCGGTCGTGATCAACCAATTGATCAACGCGGGCAACATCAATTCGCGCAGGGAAAGGATTATGCCACATGACGTCAATCTGGGTGGAGAGCCTCGGTCGCAACTTCGAAGAGGCGTTGGATCTGTTGGCCGCAGCGGTGCGCGATTGCACGGACGAACTGTGGGAATCGAGCATGTGGACGGTGCCCACCGACTTGTTTGGCGCGGAGCCGCCTGGCCCCGACGGGAAGCCCGTCACTGACCCAGCAGCGCGCCATGCGCTTGTCCAACGCCGCTCAACGCCGTGGAGCGTGGCATGGCACGCGCTGGACTGTCTCGACTACGACCTCACAGGTGAATTGGGGCCATGGGCCCCACCTGCCGGTTTGGCTCAAGATGCACTAGTGACTTTGCAAGCTTCTTTAAGTGCACTTCCACGCTGGGCGCATTTTTTGAGCGCGTAGGCGCGAGGATCGTGTCAACCGTGAACTGGATCACTGCTTTATGACTACAAAGCACGCAAAGGGCGCAAAGAAAATCTCTTTGCGCCCTTTGCGGTTCAAAGGTTTTTATGAAAAGCGGTTTTAAAAAGTCGTGATTGGTATAGTTTGTTTGTGCAACGCACGAGGGCCTTGAGGGGACGCCGAGAAGGCGGTCCGTCCATCGCACGCTGATCAGCTCCCCAATGATTCTGGCTTACCCCTGTTGCAGCCGTCGCTTAGATAGTGGCGCTGCCCATGTCGACAAAGCCTGAAATATTTTGTTTCTTGCGTTACTACTCAAACGCGGCGATGCCCGTCAAGTCGCGCCCGATGATCAATTTTTGAATCTGGCTTGTGCCTTCATAGAGGCTGGCCACGCGGCAGTCACGCCACAATTTTTCCGGTTCATACTCGTCCGAATAGCCATAACCGCCGTGGACCTGAATCGCCATATCGGCGTTGCGCTTGGCGGCTTCGGTGGCGAAAAGCTTGGCAATCGACACGGGGATGGTGCTGACCAGACCTTGATTCTTGACCCAACCGGCATTATAAACCAACAGGCGCGCCGCCTCTACATCCACCTTCATTTGCGCCAGCATATCTTGCACCATCTGGAAGCTGGCGATCGGTTTGTCAAAGGCGATGCGTTCCTTTGCATAGCGCACACTGACGTCTAGGGCTCGTTGCGCTGTGCCGACACAACCACTGGCAACACCATAACGGCCATTGTCCAGCGCACTCATCGCGATCTTAAAGCCTTCGCCGACTTTGCCCAACAGCGCGCTCTCGGGCACCTGCACATTGTCTAGGAAAAGCTCACCGGTGTCACTGGCCTTCAACCCCAATTTGCCGGTCATTTTGCGGCTGGTGAACCCCGATGTCTTGGTATCAACCAAAAATGCCGCCATGCCACGATGTTTAGAGCCAGGTTCGGTCTGGGCAAAGACAATGGCTACATCGGCCCAGGTGCCATTGCTGATCCAAACTTTCTGGCCGCTCAGCACCCAGCCATCACCGCTGCGTTTGGCGCTGGTAGAGATATTGCCGGCATCCGAACCTGCATTGGGTTCGGTGAGGCCAAAACAACCAATCGATTGTCCACTGCATAGATTGGGCAGGTATTTCTGCTTCTGGGCTTCGGTGCCCCATTTTAAAATGGTCAACTCGACCAGCGACATCTGTACCGAAAGGGTTGTGCGTACGCTGGAATCGGCGTAACCCACTTCCTCAAAGACAATCGCTTCTGAAATATAGTCGAGGCCCGCGCCGCCATATTCCTCAGGGATCGGCACGCCTAGATAGCCCAATTCGCCCATTTTATACAACAATTCGCGGGGAAATTTTCCCTCGTGATCCCACTGATGGGCATATGGGATAATCCGTTCTTGGGCGAATTTGCGCACCGAATCTTTGATCATGCGTTGTTCTTCGCTAAGACTAAAGTCCATGGTTTGCTCCTCTATCGGTCTAGTTTATTCGTGTAGTCGAAGGAATGCTGATATATTAATGGCTCGGTTAGCCGTCACGCGCACATGGTATTGGGTAGACAGAAATTTTATCTCGAAGAGTTTATCTCAAGTGTGCTTGGCTTGTGCCAGCCATTGCACGGCAGATTTTGCTGACTAGATCACCTTGTCGGTTCTCAGTGCCTGAATCTTAGCCTGATCATAACCCAATAATTCACATAACACGGCTTCTGTATGTTCACCCAGTAAGGGTGGGGCGCTGCGGATCTGGGCTGGGGTTGCGCTCATTTTGGGCACGGGACCTAGCAGTGGGATCGGCCCGGTGACCGGATGTTCGACCACTTGCACCATCCGGCGCGCAATCGTTTGCGGGTCGGCCAGGGCAGTGGGAATATCGTTGACCGGGCTACAGGGCACCTTCGCCGCAACTAGTTGTTCCAGCCAGAAACTGGTCGGTTGTTGGCGGAAACGTGCCTCGAGCAGTGGAATTAGTGTAGTGCGCTGCGCCACGCGGGCCGGGTTGGTGGCAAAGTGTGGATCCTGCGCCAATTCTGTGCAATGGAGCACTTGGCAGAGGGCGGCAAACTGAAGATCGTTGCCCACGGCCAACATCAACCAACCGTCGGCGGTTGCCATAACTTGATAAGGCACAATCGAGGCGTGGGCATTGCCATAGCGTTTTGGCGGCTCACCGGAAACAAGATAGGCACTGGCGACGTTAATCAACCAGCTTAGTTGCACGTCGAAGAGGGCAATGTCAATAAATTGCCCCTCACCTGTGGCTTGCCGGTGGTGCAAGGCGGCCAGAATGGCAATCGCGGCGTGCAGACCGGTGGTCACATCAACGGCGGCAACCCCTACTTTATAGGGCTCACCGGGCCCGTCGGCGGTATCGGCTGGCCCGGTAATGCTCATAAGGCCGCTTTGGGCCTGAATTGCGGTATCATAACCGGGGCGCTGGCGATAGGGGCCGGTCTGGCCATAGCCGGTGAGGGCACAATAGATAAGACCAGGATTTATTTCGTGTAGTGATGAATAGCCCAGACCCAGGCCATCTAATGTATCTACTTTAAAATTCTCAATCAGCACATCGGCCTTGGCCACCAGGTCCAGGATCACTTGACGACCGGCGGCGGTTTTTAGATCTACGGTAACACTTTCTTTGTTCCGATTGGCCGAGAAAAAATAGGCGCTTTCGCCGTTGGCGGTAAAAGGGGGACCCCAACGCCGTGTGTCATCACCACTGCCGGGCTGTTCAATTTTTATCACACGCGCGCCCAGATCACCTAAGACCATTGTGGCATACGGGCCTGCCAGGATGCGCGAAAGATCGAGGATCAGGATATCGGACAATGCACTGTTCATAACATCTAGTGTATCATGGTAAGGTATTATGGTAAGGTATCTGATCAGGATAGATTTGTAGTATGATACCATATTGATGCTGCGAAGCGTTTATTCTGTAGGCAACCTAGGGATGCCTGGGCTTTCTGCATCGTTGTACAGACGAAAACACACAAAGGCCGCACCAGTGGCTACCCTACGTTTAAGCAATATTTAAATGATCTCTGTGTAAGCTTGACCCGAAAGGGGGAAGATTGATGCTAAAGACAATTCAGCAAGGAACTACACGCCTGTTCTGGCTGGTTCTGGTGATCTATTGGGGTGTTGCGTGTAACGGCGGGCAAAGTGAAGCGAATAATGCCCAGGCGACCGTGGTTGCACTTTCCACCGAAAATGCCCGGCTGGTCACCGCCGTGGCCACGTTGGCCCAACAGTCGAGTAATACCAGTGTAGCTGCCGCCGCGGCTACACCGGTGGCGGTTGTCGCCACCGTCGCACCAACCGTTCCTCTAACAACCACATCCGTTTTGACAACCACTGTAGCGCCAACTACCACGGAAACCACTACTGAAACAAATCTTGTGGCCGCCAATAGTCCCGTACCGGTTAAGGATCCATCGCCAGAACCGGGACCGCTGCCTACCACCTTAGACGAAATCCCGCTGGCGCCAGAAGGGGCAGTGCTGCTCGATTTTTATTTGGATCAGCCGGCCAACCGAATTTATCTGACTGACAATGCTAATCACTTGTATGTATTAGACGCCGCCAACCATATGGTTCTCGCTACCATCCCGGCCGCCGGCGCCTTGACGATGGATACAGCGCAACATCGGCTCTATGTGGCGCCGGCGGATCTCTATTTTATGCCAATGCCCGCGATCACGGTGATCGATACTCAATTATTGACGATTACAGCCAGTATTAGCGATGCCACCCATCTTGCGCTAGATACAGCGCATAATCGACTCTTCGTCGGTAGCCGCGTATCGGCCACCAGCGCGCAGACGCCGCCGGATGTGCGTGTGCTCAACGCCGATTCACTAACGCCCGTGGCCACCATCCCGCAGGCGGGCATTCCAGTCTATAATTCAATTCGCAACGAATTGTTCATTGTCAGCCATACCATTTATGCGGTCGATCCTGATACGGCGCAAGTGAAACAAGATCTGTTGCCGGAAATTAGCGGCCAGCCCTTACCCTGGTGTGATGGCTGTAATTTTGCAAATAATGCCTACGTCTTCCCCAATGACAATTTGGTCGCTTTTGATATCGAGCCAATTGCCCTGGGAAAAGGCGCGGGGCTGATGCCAGCGCCCCGATTTTTTGATGCAACGAGTATGGCCGCGATTACGAAGCCTGCCGATATTCCGACGATCCAGCCTGGTTGTGGTAGCCAGAAAAATTTGCTCAAGCCGGTCAATAATCGGATCTATCGCCACCAAAGCTATGATCGCTATGTCTTTTATAACAATCTGCTGATCGATGATCTGGACGGCAATTTGTTGGCCTTGCGCGACGGCCTAGAACAGCCTTTTATCAATCCGCAGACCAATCAGGCCTATGCCAACGGCTGGGTGCTTGATCTCGATACCTGGTTGCCGATTGGCCAAATGCCCAGTGTCTGCCTGTTTATGCAGGACGCACCGCATGGCCTGCTCTATGGGAGTCGGCAGAATGACTTGCTCGTCTTAGCCGACCGTGGCGGCCAACCTGCTGCGTCAACACCAGGCACGCCCGCAGCCTTGCCCGAGAAATCGATCAGCCAGATCAGCTTCTCGCCTGATTACGCCAATGACAAGACGCTCTTTGTGATCAGCGAGAAGAGCCGGCTCTACCGTTCGGTGGATGGCGGCCAGACGTGGTCGATGCTGCGCGGGGCCTTGCCGATGAATTCGTTCGCCACCCTGAGCTTCGCCATCTCACCAGATTTTGCCCAGGATCATACCCTCTTCACGGGCGGTTATCTGGGAGAAAGCTGGGGTGAAGGCGTCTTGCGCTCCACCGATGGCGGCGATACCTGGCAACCGATGTGGAATAATTTGAGCTTTCTGCGCGTCTATCGCCTGGCTCTCTCCCCAACCTATGCTACTGACGGCGCTTTGTTGGCCTATGCCCACTATGCCCGTTTGGCTGCCATGGAAAATGGCGTTGCCGTGCAGCGTTCAACCGATCGTGGGGTGAGCTGGTCTGTGGCGTTGACAACCACCGATGAAGCGAGCGCCCCGACACCAAGCGAAGTGCTTGGAACGCCCGCGACGCCACTCGTCCCATTGCGCATTGCCGCCAATAATCGCCAAATTGAACGGACAATGGACAATGGTCAAACTTGGCAGCTGGTCAATTTGTCCTTGCCAGACGATGCCTTGCTCCTGCAAGTGTTGCCGTCCCCTGGCTATCCAGATGACGGCACCCTCTACATCCTCGGTGATAGTGAAGTGTGGCGGGTGACGGACAATGGGGCAACGTTCCAAGCGTGGGGGGATAGTCGCCTCCAGGGACGTGACGCTGAGAGTAAATTGTCGGCAATAGCGGTGTCACCTAAAGCTAGCGATGGCGCCTATCAATTGGTGATCGGCACGAATGCTGGTGAATTTTGGCCATTAAATCCCGCCACGTTGCAGTGGCAAACGCCCGAGCAAGCGGCCAGTGTGACACCCACTACCAGTGCAACACCCACCGGCAGTTCAACACCTATTGTGCAGGCTGCCACCAATGTAACCCCAACGGCGGTGGTCCCGCCTGCAACAGCGCTCACCCCAACACAGACGCTCACCGCGACGAAGCCGATTACTGCCGAGTTGGTGCCACTGGCCAGCCCTACGGTGAGTGGACCAACACCAACGCCACCGGCGCCGCTCGCTGGTGAGCCACCCGCCGGCCTCTATCGCCCCGAAGGCGCGTTTGCCAGCCAATGGGAAAAGGATACTCGGTTGCAACAGGGCTTGGGTTGGGCCAAAACGGCAGCCGCTGGCACGACCGCCGCCGCCATCCAAACCTTTGATCACGGTACGATGATCTGGCGCAGCGACACGCAACAAATTTACGTGATCTATGCAGATCGCACCTGGGCCGTTTTCACTGATACCTTCAAAGAGGGCGATGCCGAAAGCGATCCTAACTTGCGCGTGCCTCAAGGCAAACTTCAGCCGATGCGCGGCTTTGGTAAAATCTGGCGTGAGAATCCAACGGTGCATGATAAACTCGGTTGGGCCACGGCCAAAGAGCAGGGCATCAACTCGCCGCTCCACAACTTCGAGCACGGTTTTATGCTTCGTGCTGGTGGGTTGGTCTATGGATTGGTGGAACAAGCAGACGGCACACGCGTCTGGTATTGATCGAAAACAAATAGGAGGGTGGGGAGAGCATGCCTCTCCCCACCCTCCTATTTGTCTTAATCGGCAATCTGCAACACAATTCGATTTGCCTAGGCTTTGTCCTCGCTCAACTTTGACAATTTGTCGAGGGCAACCTCCCCTTTTTGACTGTGAAAGACAATTTTCTGGCTGTGATCCTGTTGTTGCGAAACGCTGTGAATTTGGTGATCTTTGGTGTCATATATCCTAATGCGGCCATCAATGCGGAGTGCGAGCCGTTTTTTGGCGGCAAAGTAGGCATACTGCATTGTGTTCTGAGCGCCACTGGCCGTGGGCGTACCCAAGTCTTTGGGCCACCAGCCAGCCTGGGCCGGCATAAGTGGCTCCATACGCGAGGTAGCAGTGTGTGACTGGGCCGTTGGCGGTTGCTTATGCAGATGCGCTGCAATGTCAGTACAAAGTTGGGCAATGGTTGCTTTGAGTTGGTGATTCGAAAAATCACCGATCATAATCATCCCGCTGGCCATCCATTGCCCCATGCCGCCGAGCTCGGGGTGATTAAATTGGGCCAATGTGCCGTTGCCAGCCTGGATGGCCACCCAAAGTGCTTCAACAGCGCCTTCACTGATCTGGTGTTGTTGGGCCAGAGTATGAATCAATTTGCGGTCTTCAGCAGAAAAGCGCATTCGTGATCTCCTTCCCCATACTTCGCATGTTGTTTAAATAGGTTGCGTTGGTGGGTAATGGCTGTCCGTGCATTGCGCGCAGCTCGATGAACCACCTCACCCTGGTTAAGCAGCTTCTTAAATTTAACTATTTTGTCGTTCCAAAGCGACCACAGGAATCTGTCGCTTTGTTTTCGCCTGGTGCTCGTTGAAAAATGGATACGCTTCTGTAATTTCTGTCCATAGTCGTTGGCGCTCTGCGCCTGCCATCACTACCGCGTTAGACGCGAAGGTTTCGTCACCAATCTCGACGGTGACGTTTGGATTCGCCACCAAATTGTGATACCAGTCTGGGTGTGCAGGTGCCCCCAAGTTAGAGGCGATCACCAATAGGTGCTCATTGTTACGCACATACATCATCGGGGTGGTGCGCGGTTGGCCACTTCTGGCACCAATGGTCGTGAGCAAAACTAAAGGTCGGCCAGCGAGCGGACCCCCAACTGTGCCACGTGCGGCGCGAAATTCTTCGATTAGCTTGCGATTGTACTCTTGTTGTTCGGTCATCATCCCTCTTTTGTATGATGCTAAGCCTGCCGGGGCAGGGCCATCTATAGCTACGACTGTTCAAACTATTCTAATA
>JAPLGZ010000480.1 GCA_026389895.1 Chloroflexota bacterium
GCGACCCTTTCACATAGACGCCGCCATGTTCACGGTCATAGACCAGATCTTCCTCAGCAGCTTCGAGTTGATGGGCGGCAATTTTCATCATCTTTTTGCGCACCTTCTCGGCGCTGCGCAGGAGCGCGGTACCACCCACCGCGGCGCTACGACTGCCATAGGTGCCCATGCCAAAGGGGATCAGCCCGGTGTCACCGTGCATAATTTCGACATCTTCCATCGACACCCCTAACTCGTCGGCCACAATCTGGGCAAAGGCCGTTTCGTGGCCTTGACCATGCGTATGTGAACCAGTCAGCACGGTGATTTTCCCAGATGGATGTACACGGACAACGGCGCTCTCCCAGAAGCCGACTGCGGAACCGAGCGCGCCGGCCACTTTCGAGGGCGCCGGACCGCTCGCTTCAATACAACCAGCCACACCAATGCCAACCAATTTGCCTTGGGCACGCGCCGCAGCCTGGTCAGACCGCAATGATTGGTAGCCTGACTCGGCCACCAGTTTATCAAAGAGCCGGTCATACTCGCCGCTATCATAGACCATGGCGACCGGGGTTTGGTAGGGGAAGTCGCTTGGCTGGACGAAATTCTTCCGCCGAAATTCAATGGGATCCTCGTTAAGGTGACGGGCAGCCAGATCGACCAAACGCTCGACCACATAAGCGGCCTCTGGGCGACCGGCGCCGCGATAGGCGTCAACCGGCACCGTATTGGTCAACGTCCCCCACATCTCGCCATAGACACCGGGGATTTTATAAAGCCCAGAGAGCAGACAGATATAGAACGCGGTGGGAATCAATGGGGCAAACGTGGAAAGATAGGCGCCTTGGTCAGACCACGTCTTGACGTACAGACCAGTGATATGGCCATCTTTGTCCAATGCCATGCGCGCATTGGTAACATGATCGCGGCCTTGTGAATCGGTCATAAAGGATTCGCTGCGTGTGGCAACCCACTTTACGTTGCGATTCAGTTTGCGCGCCACCCACGGAACGATGATCTCTTCGGGATAGTGGAAAATCTTGCTACCAAAACCGCCACCAACATCCGGCGAAATCACGCGCAACTTATGTTCGGGGATGCCCAATGTAAAGGCGCTGAGCAACAGACGGATCGGGTGCGGGTTCTGGCTCGTGGTCCACAAAGTCATCTCTTCGGTGGAAGCGTTCCATTGCGCCGAAGCCGCGCGTGGCTCCATCGCATTCGGGATCAGACGTTGATTGGTCAAATCCAACTCGATCACATGGGCCGCTTTGGCCAGTGCGCGCTCTGCTTCCGCCTTGTCGCCCAGCGCCCAGGTGTAACTAACATTGTCAGAAATGTCATCATGCACCAACGGCGTCCCTGGCTGCATGGCCTTTTTGGCATCCATGATCGCCGGTAGAGGGGCATAGGTGACATCGATCAATTCGAGGGCATCCTCGGCGATGTAGCGTGATTCGGCCACCACAACGGCGACACTATCACCGACATGGCGCACTTTGTCGCCCACGGGCATCACCGGCCAGCGCGTCGGCACTTTGGTGCCAGGCACCAACCAACCGCAGGGTAATTTACCAACACCACCGTCAATCAAATCCTGACCGGTAAAAACGGCAATCACACCGGGTAGGGCTTGCGCTGCCGCAATATCAATGCTTTCAATCACCGCATGCGCATAGGGGCTGCGCTTGATCGCCAGGTGCGCCACATTGGTCAATTGCACATTGGCAACATATTTACCCTTGCCCTGAATAAAACGAGGATCTTCTTTACGCTTGATGCTTGTGCCGACTAAACGACTCATGATCAGCCTCCTTTACCGGCCGCCACTTGGGCGACGGCATTGACGATGTTTTGATAGCCGGTGCAACGGCACATGTTACCTTCTAAGCCGTGGCGAATCTCCGCCTCTGTGATGTGAGGATTATTTTCCACCAGTTTGGTAGCGGCCATGATCATGCCTGGCGTGCAAAAACCACACTGCAAGCCATGTTGATCCCAAAAAGCCTGTTGCATCGGGTTCAGCACACCGTTGGTTGCCAACCCTTCAATCGTCGTCAACGTACTGCCGTCCGCCTGCACGGCCAGGACAGTGCAGGATTTAACGGCCATACCGTCCATATGAATGGTGCATGCGCCACATTGGCTGGTGTCACAGGCAATATTCGTGCCGGTCAACCCCAGTGTATCGCGAAGAAAATCCACCAATAACAGGCGGGGCTCAACTTCGCGCGTAACGGGGGAGCCGTTTACAGTGAGCGAAACTTGTGTCATCTGGTATCCTCCTTGAGGTAAATCTTGACAACATTGATAGAAGCACATGCTAGGAACGTGGAATGAGGGTCAAAGTGTAGCGACGATAGGGAGCGCGCTACCTTTCGCACATTGAGATCGTACAATATTGAGATCGTACAATATTGAGCAATACAATTGGATCGTACATTGGGACGAATTGTCCGTCATTCTAGCGCAATGCAAGAAACCTGTCAACGCAAGAAATCAGGCCCTACACTTTTTAGCGCCGCGCTATTCACCGGCAATAGCGCCAGATTTTGTTCTTACATATCTTATAGCTTCGTAATAAAAATGTAATAAGAATACGATAAGCTATCCAGTGTAAGTGAGCAAGGCCCCAGTACAGAAGGCGGGGCTATGATAGGATTACTGATTAGAGCACACCTGTATTACCAGCTTTTATGACCGATGGGGAGACCAATATGAAAAAGTATACCAAACCCTCCGATGCCGAATTGCGCCAACGCCTGACGCCTGAACAATACGAAGTGACGCAAAAGGAGGGCACAGAACCGCCCTTCCGCAATGCTTATCACGACAATAAGAAGGCTGGACTCTATGTCGATATCGCAACCGGCGAACCACTCTTTAGCTCGTTGGACAAATATGATTCGGGCACAGGTTGGCCGAGCTTTACCAAGCCGCTAGAGCCGGATAATGTTATCACACATACCGATCGCAAATTTGGCATGGTGCGCAACGAAGTACGGTCCAAGACCGGTGGCACCCACCTGGGGCATGTCTTTGACGATGGTCCAGCGCCGACCGGTGAACGCTATTGCATGAATTCCGCAGCCCTGCGCTTCATTCCGGTTGAGAAGTTAAAAGAAGAAGGCTACGAGGAATATCTGGCGCTGTTTGAAGGCAAGTAAGCAACGTTAACCAGTTGGATGAATCATGGAGCAGTAGTAGGGCCTATATATGTCTGGCCTCTACTACTGCCCACACCAGCCGTCATAAGGAACACCCTATGAATAGAAGAAATTTCCTCCAGCGGATGTTTATCCTCACCGCCGCGCCAGTGCTCCTTGCCGCCTGTGGCAAAAATAGTGGTCTAGCGGCCACAGTGAGCAGTCGTGAGGGGATCAATGGCAGTCAATTGAAAAAACCGCTGGCCGAATGGCAGAAGTTATTGCCGGCAGATGCGTACGGCGTGCTCTTTGAAGAAGATACTGAGCGGCCTTTCTCCAGCCCGCTGAATGACGAACATCGCGCTGGCACATTTATTTGCGCAGCCTGCGCCCAACCGCTCTTTGCCTCGAGCACGAAATATGATAGCGGCACGGGCTGGCCCAGTTTTTATGAAGCACTGCCCAATGGCGTCAGCACAAAGTCTGATCACGCGCTGCTGATGGAGCGCACCGAATATCATTGTACACGCTGCGGCGGACACCAAGGCCATCTATTCGATGATGGGCCACAGCCCACAGGCAAGCGCTACTGTAACAACGGCCTGGCGCTGCAATTTGTCGCAGAGGGCGAAGCATTGCCAGCCTTGATCACTTAATCGCGCATGGATCTTCAATTATTTCTAAACGGCATTGCGGTAAGGAACAGGTATG
>JAPLGZ010000432.1 GCA_026389895.1 Chloroflexota bacterium
CTCACCGTTTCGTCGTTGGGCGGTGTGCGCCCCAGCACGTTGGCCGGCGCAGCCTATAGCGCCTCTAAGCATGCCGTCAACGCGCTGATGCAGGTGATCGCGCTGGAAGAGAAAGATAATGGCATCCGCTCGACAATCCTAGCCCCTGGCGAGATCAACACGCCGATTCTGGATGATCGTCCAGTGAAGGTGAGCGACGAACACAAGGCCCGCATTTTGCAGCCAGAAGATGTCGCAGCGGCGGCGCTCTTTATTGCCACGCTGCCTGCCCGCGTGCATGTGCCTGAATTGCTGATCAAGCCGATTACACAAGTGTTTGTGTAGCGGCTGACCAGCACATCCTTTCTATGCTATAATTAGTGAGTCGATCCGATTCATTGGAGGAGAACAGAATGCCGAGGAACCCAGCGCTGACGCGTGATCAAACAAAATCTTTCGAGATTCCAGGGGAAGAAAACAAATTTGAAGAAGGTGAGCCGGTCTGGGAAATCGCTCAACTTTTTCCAGCCCAGGGCCGGTGGAGCGAAGAGGATTATTTAGGGTTAGATACTAATCATCTGATTGAATATTCACACGGCTATCTGGAGATCATCGAGATGCCAACGACATCACATCAAATCATCCTATGGCTATTAACGCGCTTATTGACGCAATTTATCGAGCCTAATAATTTAGGAATCGTGTTGCCTGCACCGTTACGCATACAACTTTGGCCGGGAAAGTACCGAGAGCCCGATGTAATTTTTATGCAGAAAGAACATGCGGAACGGGTTAGAGAACAGTATTGGCTTGGGGCCGATCTAGTGATGCAAGTGCTCAGCCCAGGCAATCGAAATCTAGACTTGGTTACCAAACGACGTGAATACGCTCGCGCCGGGATTCCTGAATATTGGATGATTGACTTAGAAGAGCAAACGGTGACCATCCTAACGCTAACGAAGGGGCATTATACTTTGCATGGTGAGTTTGGCATCGGCAAACAGGCAACTTCCTTATTGTTAGCAGGTTTTTCTGTCGATGTGACGACGCTATTTACCCCAAAAGCGTAAGCAATAATTCTTGACAACCTATGTTATAGTAAGTATACTATGACCGATATTTAACAACAGTGCACCGGAGGAGTACCCGCCGGCAAATGCCAGAGAGATAAAGTCAGCGGCTGAGAACTTTGTCCATTGTGCAGCGGGGAAGGTCGCCGGGAAGGTTGGAAGCGTGAATAATAAGTAACAGGTAATAAGTAATGATTAATTGAGTTAGCGACGATGCACGCTCAGCCATTAATGATTAGTTATTTCACTTATTCACTATTACTTATTAGTTAGTGTTTCCCGGGTCAGCCCGTTACAGCGTTGAGTGATACAAGAAACGTGCGCACTTGCGGCGTTTCGCGTATAACCAAGGTGGCACCGCGAAGTCGCTTCGTCCTTGAGACGAGCGGCTTTTTTGTTTTGTAAGAACAGGAGTAAGGAGTAGGGATACGGGATTAGAAACCATCGTCGTTTAATCCCGTATCCCTACTCCTTACTCCCTCTCCAGGAGAACGCAACAATGACCAACATAACGATGCCCAAAGCCTATAACCCGGCTGAGGTGGAAGAGGAATTATACAGTTGGTGGGAAAAGCAGGGCTTTTTTCGACCCGAACAGCAGATCGAGCTTGGCTTGGCGGACCCCAACGCCGAACCGTTTGTGATCTCGATGCCTCCGCCCAATGTCACTGGAGCGTTGCATTTGGGGCATGCAATTACAAGCAGCGTAGAAGATCTACTCATTCGCTATAACCGCATGTTGGGTCGCCCGACCCTCTGGGTGCCGGGCACTGATCACGCTGGGATTGCCACGCAGAACGTGGTGGAACGCATGTTAGACAAACAGGGCATCACCCGCCAGCAACTCGGGCGCGCGCGTTTTATCGAGGAAGTGTGGTCGTGGAAGGCCGAATATCATGGGCGCATTACGGCCCAGCAAAAGCGCATGGGCATCTCATCCGACTGGAGCCGCGAACGCTTTACACTGGACGAAGGGCTCAGCAGCGCCGTGCGCGAAGCCTTTATTGATCTTTATAACGAAGGCTTGATCTATCGCGGCAAACGCTTGGTGAATTGGTGCCCACGCTGCCAGAGCGCGATCAGCGATCTGGAAGTGGAATACGAGGAAGAGAACGGTAAATTTTACACCTTCCGTTATCCATTGCAAGAAGGCGGCTATCTGGAAGTGAGCACAACGCGGCCCGAAACGATCTTGGGCGACACAGCGGTGGCAGTGCATCCCGATGACGAACGCTACAAACACCTGATCGGCAAGACGGCCCTCGTGCCGATCCTGAACCGTGAGATTCCTGTGATCGCCGACAGCTATGTGGAGATGGAATTTGGCACCGGCGCGCTCAAAGTGACGCCGGCCCACGATCCCAATGATTATGAAATTGGGCTGCGCCACCAGCTACCGATGATCAATATTATGAATGCGGACGCCTCACTCAATCAGAACGCCGGACCATATGCAGGGCTGGATCGTTTCGAGGCGCGCCAACAACTATGGGAAGATATGCGCAAGGCTGGGTTGGTGGTGCGCGAGGAAGAACGTTTGCATCAGGTGGGACATTGCCAGCGCTGTCATACGATTGTCGAGCCACTATTGAGCGAACAATGGTGGGTGAAGATGCAACCGCTGGCCGAACCAGCGCTCGAAGCCGTGCGCAATGGTTCGATTCAAATTGTGCCGGAACGATTTGAAAAGACTTATTACCAGTGGCTGGAAAATATTCGAGACTGGTGTATCAGTCGCCAACTCTGGTGGGGCCATCGGATCCCAATCTGGTACGGGCCAGACGGGAAAACTTTTGCGGC
>JAPLGZ010000587.1 GCA_026389895.1 Chloroflexota bacterium
GTTGGCTGCCGGAAAAAACAGCCATGAAGCGTTGCGACTTTGTGTCGCTGCTGCCGAGCAGGGCATGCGCTCCACCCTGCCACTCCGGGCCAAAAAGGGTCGCGCCAGTTATCTGGGCGAACGAAGCATCGGCCATCAAGATCCCGGTGCAACCTCTACCTATCTACTGTTGAAGGCGCTGCTGGATACGCTGTAATCGTCCAAGAATAAAATCGAGAGATTGGAGATTAGAGATTGACAGGGTGCAGTCGCTCATCTCCAATCTTTAATCTCCAAGTTGTTTCAGACGATGACCAGGAGCGCGGGAGGGGTTGCTTGGCTCTTGCGCGTTAGCCATTGTACAAATTTCGGGCAGGTACTCATTCATGATCGGGATTGTAATCGTATCACATAGTGCCAAACTAGCCGAAGGCATCCGTGAACTGGCCATGCAGATGGTCAAAGACCGTGTGCCCATCGCCGTGGCCGGCGGCATCGAAGACCCGCATGACCCCATTGGCACCGATCCCCTACGCGTGGCCGCCGCCATCGAAGCGGTCTATAGTGTCGATGGCGTATTGGTGTTGATGGACCTGGGCAGTGCGCTGATGAGTGCGGAAACTGCGCTTGAATTCCTGGAGCCTGACCAACAAAAGAACGTTTTTCTGTGTGAAGCCCCTGTCGTCGAAGGCACAATAGCCGCGGCCGTAGAAGCGATGCTTGGCCGTTCGATCACCCAGGTAATGGCTGCGGCGCGCAATGCGCTCATCGCAAAACGCCAACAACTTGCGCCGCTGCTGCCCCAGTCCGCGCCCGAAGCCAGCTCCGAACCGTTACCCAATATGGCTGAAGCGTTGGTGTTAACCCTGACAGTGCCCAACCGATTGGGGTTACATGCGCGCCCACTCGTCAAATTAATTGAGCTGATTAACCACTTTTCTGCCGAAGTGTATGTCACTAAAAACGCTACTACGGTGAATGGCCGGAGCATCAACCAAATGGCCGCGCTGGGGGCGCGTCAGGGCGATGAATTGCACTTTCAGGCTGTTGGTCAAGAGGCTGCCGCAACCCTGACCGCGATCCAAGCCCTGGCTGCTGATAACTTTGCCGATCTGGATGGTGCGGCGCGAACTGAGCAGGCGCCGGTTGGGGTTGCGGGCGCGACCAAAACTGTTGCACCTCATCAGCGGCTGGGCATTCCCGCCTCTGTGGGGATCGCGATTGGACCGGTTGCTGCGCCTGGTTTTGTTTTGCCAGCGGTCGTTGAATCGATTGTGGACGATGCGGTCGCAGAGTGGCAGCGTTTTCAAGCCGCTATTCAGGCGGCGCTGGCCGAGTTGCAAGCTGTGCAGCGTAGCACGCAACAAACGGTTGGCCCTGATCCAGCGCTGATCTTTGCCGCCCATCGTCTGATCTTACAAGATCCTGAACTTCAGGAAAATGTCCGGCGTCAAATCATCGACGAACATCGTAATGCTGAGGCCGCCTGGCAGCAGGCGCTTCAGGGTATCGTTGATCGGTATCAGGCCATAGAGGATGATTATTTACGCGCACGCATAGCCGATGTGTTGGATAGTGGCCAGCGTGTCTTACGCCATCTACTAAAGGTGGCTTTGCCTACACTCGAGTTTGAGCAATCGGTGATTCTAGTCGCTGAACAATTGATGCCATCGGATACCGCCCGTCTTGACCCGACGAAAATTCTGGGCCTTGTGACGTCTACCGGTGGAGCGACCAGCCATAGCGCGATTTTGGCCCGCGCACTGGGCATTCCGGCCATTGTCGGCGTGACTGATTTACTAAGCGACGTAACCGACGGCCAAGTGATCGCACTGGACGGGGCAACCGGCCAGATCTGGCTTGCGCCTACCCCAGAGGTACTGGCTGACTTGCAACAAAAGCGCACCCAGTGGCTGGCCGCCCAGCAAGTTGCCATCCAAGCGGGGCGCCAGTCTGCGATCACGCGCGATGGCAAGCGGATTGAAATTGGCGCAAACATTAGCAGTCATCATGATCTAGACTTTGCGCTCGAAATGGGGGCCGAAGGGGTAGGGCTTTTTCGGTCCGAGTTTCTATGGATGGGCCGCGAGCAGTTACCCGATGAAGCAGAACAGTTGTTGGCCTTTCGTACGGCAGCACAGAAATTGGACGCGCGCCCGCTGATCATCCGCACATTGGATGTGGGCGGCGACAAACCAATTGCCTATTTGGGCATTGGCGCGGAAATGAATCCGTTCTTGGGTTGGCGTGGCATCCGTTATTGTCTGGATAACCCGGAAATTTTTAAGCCCCACCTGCGCGCCATTCTGCGGGCGAGTGCCGAGCAATCGATCAAACTAATGCTGCCCATGGTAAGCACGGTGGCCGAGGTGCAGCGCGCAAAAACAATGATTGCTGCTGTGCAGGATGAATTGCGCAGCGCGGGGATTGCGTTTGATCATGCGCTGGAAATTGGCATTATGATTGAGACGCCGTCTGCTGTTTTACTGGCTGATCAACTGGCGCAAACGGTGGATTTTTTCAGCATCGGCACCAATGATCTGGCCCAATATTTGATGGCGGCCGATCGCGATAATGCCCAAGTGGCGTCGTTGGCGAATGCCCTCCAGCCAACGGTGATCCGCGCAATTCAGCACGTAGTGCAGGCCGCCCATGCCGCTGGGATTTGGGTGGGCATGTGTGGTGAACTAGCTGGCAATCCGTTAGCGACAGCTTTGCTTGTCGGCTTGGGGCTAGACGAGTTGAGTATGCATGCGAGGGCTATTCCGCAGGTAAAAGCGCGGATTCAGCAATTGGAGCTCACCCAGGCCCAACAGTTGGCTGAAAAATGTTTGACACTCGGATCCGTAACAGCGATTGAAGAGCTACTGGCGGAATTCGCGCCTGTTACACCGCCATCAGATAACAGAGGTTAATGGACATTCGGCCATGAATTTGGATAATCAGGGTTGCAACTGACCCACCCTACACTGCGTTCATGCTGCCCTTGGAACGGGCAGTCGCGTTTTAATCAGCCTCTACCCTGCCCGCCGCTTGATTCTGCATCTGGGCAATATTGGAAAAAACCTTCAACAGCGCATTTACCTCGTCGCAACTTAAGTAGCGCAGAAAATGGCGATCCAGCACGCTCAGATAGACCGGTGTTGCCTGTTCCAGTTTGGCGCGCCCCACATCTGTGATGGCGGCATTCAGGCCACGCCGATCTTCGGGGCAAGGGCGTCGCTCGACCAGGTTAGCCTCGGTCATGCGGTCGAGCAAGCGCGTCAGACCACTCTGGCTTAAATTGATCGCATCCGCCAAATCTTGTAGCCGCAGGCTGCCATAGGGGCTCGTGTTCAAGTGTTTGAGCGTATCATACCAGAGCAGTGGTAGATTTAATTCTTGCTGCAATTCTGCCTCTAATAACCCAATGATGGTTGCATAAGTTTGCAGATAGCCTTGCCATAAAGCCATTTTTGCCGGACGATTGTCAGTCTCCACCATCATAATTGGTTTGCTCTCCCCGTAAATCGATCTTAATTACCCGTCAAACAAAATGTATATCTTCAAAATTGAGGATAGCCAATTTGACATGTCATTTAGTTTGCCCTAAAATAGTTGTATAAGCAAATATTGCTCAATGAATTATTTCTTATGCAATAATTCTACTTGCAAATAGATATCATGTCAATAATAAATTTTTGCTTACTTTGAATTTACACTGGTTCGATTAAAAATTCAACAATTCATTCTCAACATCTGCTCTTGAAAGGAACAATCTCATGGCATGGCAAATCGATAGCGCCCATTCGCACATCCAATTTTCTGTTCGGCATATGATGCTGGCCAAAGTGCGCGGCGAATTTGACAAGTTTTCTGGTACAATCCATCTGGACGAGACCAATCCCGCTGCGTCAACGGCCGATGTCCAAATTGAAGCGGCGAGCATTAACACCCGCGAAGCCCAACGCGATGGCCACCTAAAGTCCCCAGATTTCTTTGATGCGGAAAAGTACCCCACGCTTAACTTCAAGAGCAAACGCGTCGATGTGAAGGATGACACCCATGCTGTCATCATCGGCGACTTGACCATCCGTGATGTGACGAAGGAAGTGGCGGTGAATGTGGAATATATGGGCCAATCCAAGACCCCGTTCGGCACCACCAACGCTGGCTTCGAAGCAACCACCAAGATTAATCGCAAAGACTTTGGGTTGACCTGGAACGCCGTACTGGAGACCGGTGGCGTTGCCGTTGGTGATGAGATTACCGTCAATATTGATCTAGAATTGATCAAGCAACCAGACGCCGCGCCAGTGAGCGCCTAAACTTTGTATTGACAGGTGTAAGCGTTTGACAAGACAACCCCGTTATTGATTTGAATCTAAAATGGCGGTGAGGAGATTTCCTCACCGCCATTTTTTTCATAATATGACTAGGCTCGTTAGAATAAGCAGCATTGAAAAAGTTAGCTAGTCAAGAAATCAACCGCGAAGGGATTGATCCAGTGTCGCTACAAGCGCAATTGCTCCAAGGAAAAATTTGTATGGTCACCGGCGCCACGGGTGGCATTGGGGAAGTGACTGCCCGCGAGCTCGCGCATCAAGGCGCAATTCTGGTCATTGTCGGGCGCAACCAGGCAAAATGTATGAGCGTGGTCGAGCAGATTCAACAAGCGACTGGCAATCCTAATGTCGAGTTTATGCTGGCCGATTTGTCGGCACAAGCGCAGATTCGGCAGTTGGCCGCGCAGTTCAAGCAAAAATATAACCACTTGGATCTGTTGGTCAACAACGTCGGGGGCCTTTTTATCCGGCGTCAGGAGAGCATTGATGGCATTGAACTGACATTGGCCCTCAATCATTTGAGCTATTTTCTCCTGACAAATCTGCTGCTCGATAGTTTGAAAGCGAGCGCCGCCGCGCGCATTGTCAATGTCTCTTCAGACGCCCATCGCGGTAACAAGATCCACTTTGACGATCTCCAAGGTCATCAGAAATATCGCGGTTTCGGCGCTTACACCCAGTCCAAGCTGGCCAATCTCTTGTTTACTTATGAACTCGCTCGGCGTTTGGCCGGCACAAGTGTGACCGTGAATGCCTTACACCCAGGCTTTGTCGCCAGCAGTTTTGCCACCAATAATGGTTGGTTTTGGAATAAAGTTTATCCTTATCTGGTTAAATTCATTGCCATTACGCCAGAAGAGGGCGCTCGCACCAGTCTCTATTTGGCCAGTTCGCCAGCAGTGGAAGGTATTACAGGTCAATATTTTATCAAACAAAAGGCTGTATTGTCAGACAAAGCCTCTTATGATCAAGCCGCGGCCAAACAATTGTGGCAAATGAGCGCAGCACTGACAGGTCTTCCTTGATCCAACTTGCGCCAAGCGAACAGGAGCAAAATGAAGCATGGCAATTTTACTTTTTTCTGATGCGCAAACTGTCTCTGAACAGGCGCCACAATTTATCCAGGGTCGCTTGCCTGTACTGCTGATGACTGGGGAAAGTCCATTGGCCGCACCGTTGCAGGCCGCGCTCGATGATCTATTAGTGGTTGATGTGCAGGGCCCACGCCTGAGTCGACTTAATTTTGATGCTGTCGATCTCGCTATCGTCGATCTCGCGCCCGAACTGTTGCTGAGCAGCGGCGGTCGGCGCTTGATCGACGTGTTGGGCAACCTCGCAAGCGACCCAGATCAGGCGCTGCATTTGGCCTTTTATGGGCCGTCGCTGGCCGTGATTGGCGGCTTTCTCGATGATGGCGCTACCGCCGGGTTAAATTTGATCCCAGGCACCGTTGTATTGCCGGATGTTCAGGCCGTCACTGATCTGCGGGCGCTGCTGGCGCGTATGAGTGATGCCGGCCTCCGTCTGCTCGCGCTGGATCGCCCCGTCGGCGCTCGCTATGAGCCGCTCGCCGATACCATCGCGGTGCGCGGGCAAGGCAGTCTGTTGCTGACCGCCTTTCGCCAGAACCCAGGTGACGAGCGACCCACGGCGCGGCTGCATGTTTTAACCGATAGTATGACCTCTGGCTGGCCAGTGTAAATCTTGTCGGCTTACCCAATTCTAATGTTCCATAGGAAGAGGAATAACCATGATTGATTGGATGGCAAAATTAGCCACCCATTATGCCCAGATGCGCCAAAAATATCCTGACGACCAATTGCTGATTGTCTTTGATATCGACGGAACAATGTTAGATCTGCGCCATATGATGCTGCATGTGCTCCAAGGCTATGACCGCGCCCATAGCACGGCGTATTTTCAGGATCTTACCCTAAACGATATCGACGTGCACGAGTATGTGATCGATAGACTGCTGGCGCGTTTTCCCCTGCCCGAACAGGCTTATGTCGAAATTGAACAGTGGTATCGCGCTCGTTACTGGTCGTCGGAGACGATTGAAGTCTCGCATTATGCCTATCCTGGTGTGATGGATATCATCCGCTGGTTTCAACTCCAGCCGCACACCCATGTGGCGCTCAATACGGGTCGCTATGAAGTCTTGCGCGCCGATACGTTGCGCTCTTTAAATCGTCTGGGCCAGGCATACAACGTGCAGTTTCGCGATGACCAACTGTTTATGCGCGCCGACGAGTGGACAGAAGCGTTATCGATTCGTAAGATCGCGGGCATTCGCCATTTCCAAGCGCAAGGTTATCGTATCTTTGCTTTTGTGGAAAATGAGCCCGCCAATTTGGCCGCGGTGGCTAGCCTTCAAGATGATGATATCTTGCTGCTCCATCCTGATACCATTTATCTATCTGGGCTGGCCGAGTTGCCGCCGAACGTTTTTCAGGGCGTCACGTATGATTTGACGGAATTTCTCCCCGAAACTGCCTTGCCTGCTGACCTGCAACTAATCTGGCATGGCGTCAACGATCCGATCAATTTACGCCAATTTTTAAGTTCAGCCATCGAATGGGCCGAATTTGACGTGAACGTGGACCCGACCGGCCAAACCTTAATTTTGCGCCATGATACGTTTGCCGAGCGCCCATACGCCGAAGGTGAATGCTGGCTCACACTAGAGGCGGCTTTGGCCCAAGCGCGTCAATGGAACAAGGCTGTCAAGCTAGATTTTAAGGTTGGCGGTGATTGGATTGAACAGACCTTGGCTGTGGTGGAAAAATATGGTTTTGCGAATACCCAACTCTGGTTTAATGGCGAGGTGGCGTTGCTCGATGAATCCTGGATTCGCCACCTGGCTAAGACCTATCCTGGCGCCATCGTCCAAATTCCCATTGGCTTTCTGCGCCAGCTCCTCAGCAAACCAACGGCCTTGCGCAGCCAAATCGAGTCGTATCGCACCTGGGGCATCAACCGCTTCTCCGTGAATTGGACGCAACCGGAAGCGCGCCAGCTCTTTGCGCATTTGACCGAGTGGGGATGTGAAGTGAACTTCTATGGCATCCCCGATCTTGCTGCATTTTTGCAAGCTGTCCTCTGGCAAGCGCGTTCACTTACCTGTGATTTTAACTTCCCGAAATGGGGTTACTATGGGCGCGGGTCAGGCCATCAAGGCCTCTATCATCAGTATACATTGTTGCCAACTGAGTAAGCTTTTATCTGAAGTTATTGTCATGGAGGAACCATCCAAATGAAACTTGCAATTTTTGGGGCTACGGGCGGCACCGGTCAGCAACTGGTGGAACAAGCGCTGGCCGCTGGTCATCGTGTGGTGGCGCTGGTGCGCGATCCCGCGAAGGTAACGACCAAACATCCTGATTTAACCTTGCTACAAGGCAATGTCTTGGAACTGGCCGATGTGGTAAAGACGATCAATGGGGTTGATGGCGTGCTCTGTTCACTGGGCAATACGGCCAATAATCCGGCCATGGTGGTCTCAACTGGCACCCAAAATATTGTGCAGGCGATGCGTCAAAAAGGGATAAAGCGCTTGATCGTGATCTCCTCCTTGGGCGTTGGCGATAGCAAAAATCAGGTGGGGTGGCTCTTTAAACTTATCATGTGGACGTTTTTGCGCAAGGTGATTCGCGATAAAGAGGAACAGGAAAAGATCGTGCAGGCCAGTGGGTTAGAATGGACGATCATTCGCCCTGGTGGATTGGCCGATGGCCCACGCACCGGCCACTATAAAGCCAGCCTTGATCCCTCTTTTATGGCGAGCCGAGTCGTGCGCGCCGATGTGGCCGAGTTTGCTTTAAAGGAGTTGACGGACCCCATCTATTTGCGAAAGACGCCGGCGATTACATCCTGAACCGCAGCTAATAGAAGTTACGTCCGCGAGCCTAGCATCGCAGGCTTTCGTTAACGGCGCGTATAACAACGAATGCAGGAAACAACGAATAAAGCGTCATCCTGTATTCGTTGTTGTACGCGCTGGACATTTTTGAATTGATCGCCAACCCATGTAGGCTAATTCTCTGCGGATGTAGGCGGAACAAAGCGCCCATTGCGCGCTTTCAATGGATTAAGGTTTATTTATCTGAATTTTATTTTGATTTTAACTGTTGCCTACATACAACTAGACCAGCTTGCGAGCGGCCTATTTATTTTCGGGATTAGCCTTCATTGGGTTTAATAGCAAGCGATACAGGGTCAAGCGCTCGACTGCCTCGCGGCTCCAAGGCATTTTGTGATAGACGCCTTCTTTCCACATCATCATCTGATCGTCATAGTGGGGGCTGAGTGGGTGGCCAGATTGCCCGCTGGTGGTGACGGTCTGGGCCTGATCCCAGGCGCCGACGGCATAAATTTGGCGGAAGCTGGCGGTCACTTGTACCAACCCTGGCGGTAGTTGCGGGGCATGCCTAGACACATTGATGGTGGTGCCATCACCGCCCACTGGCAGCGGGCCACGGCTGAAGAGCTTGCGGAGCAAAGGGGCACTGCCCAGTGGATGGGTATAGCGCACCTGGTGGATGCGCCCCCAGTTCCATTTTAACTTGCTGTCGCCGTGTGCTTGGCGGATCTGTTTGACGGCCAGACTGAGCGCTTCTTGGAGCAATTCCTCGCGCCGGCGCGGGCGGCCACTGGCGGCGTCCATATACCAGATCGACGTTTCGTGATCATTTAGCAATTCGAGCAGTTTGGTCTCGACGCGCGTCGTAAAGCCGTGAATCAGAAACAGCGGATTGCTGGCCATCCCCAGATAACCACGCGTCGCCGCGCCTAGCTTGTCGCCGAAGGTCATTTCTAGCACATTGAGCAAATAGTAATGAAAGACCAAGGCCGCGACGCTCTCGGCGTCCATCCGGAAATTCCACCTGCGCAGCTCATTCAGGGCGACCATCTCCCATTCATCACTGCTGCTAAAGATCGTCAACCAAGGGGTCAAGGCTTGGGCGTATTTGCTCAACGTGTCGAGTTGCACCTCTTCCATATCCCGGATCGTATGGCGATCTTTGCGGTTTAACATCTCTCCAATGCGGGCAGCGCGCCAGCCGGGGTCAAATTCTACACCGAGAAAGTAGGGATAATCGTCACCAACCAGCTTATTGTTGGCCGTGACAATTTTGCCGGACTCAGGATTATAGAGCCGGGGCAACTCAGCCACAGGAATCATGCCACCCCATTCATAGTGATCCGTCCAGCCAGGTGCGGGGACAAGACCCAGATTTTTGTCGCGTATTGGTGCTTTGCCGGCCAAGCGATAGCCGATATTGCCTTGGGCATCCGCAAAGGTGACATTCTGTGCTGGGACAGACCAATCATCGAGGGCGTGATTAAATTCATCCCAGTTGGTCGCCTGGTTCAG
>JAPLGZ010000596.1 GCA_026389895.1 Chloroflexota bacterium
CGACGCCCAACACATCGCGCTCGTTGGCCAGAAAACGTAGACAATCGGCCTGCCAACCAGGCGAGTGCGCGCCATCGGCTTGGGCGTTTAAGAAAGCTTCGCGGCTGGTGCGCTTCGACCAGTCTGTGCGCAACAGCACCCAGGCCCCGCGTGGAATTTTACCGTTGACACCCTCCCAGGCCAATACATGCTCGCGTGTTAGTAGAAAGTCTTCATACTGGGCAACTTCTTTGCTCACGTCGATTACACAGGCCGGGCCGACGAACTGACGCACGGGGATTGTATCCGTTGTGTTATTGGCCCGATCTTTGCCGGTGATCCAGTGGACGGGCGCGTCGAAATGCGTGCCAGTGTGTTCCCCTAGATGGAGAGTATTCCAATACCAGGCGGGGCCTTTGTCATCATATTTGGAGATTGTTTCTACTGTAACCCCAGGCGATGGGGCAAAGATCGGCGGTAAGTCGATGACAGGCGTATCGGGCCCGAGCGACTGGCTCAAATCCACCACTTTGATACGACCCTGATTCAACTCCTCGACGAGGAGTGAGAGGACGGTTACGGGAGCAGACATAGCTTTCTCCTTGCTGTTTAATCGCTGAATAATCGGTGCTGATGGGTTTGGGAACAACGAAATGCGCGTGGGCGTCTGAACAACAATCATCATGACTTGCCATTGGCCAATCAAGCTCTATTGACCGCGCCATACTGGTTTGCGCTTCTCTACGAACGCGCGCATTCCTTCTTTTTGGTCTTCGCTGGCAAAGAGGATGTAAAATAGCTTCTCTTCATAGGACATGCCATCGGCCAAACTCATTTCAAATGATTTGTTAATCGCTTCTTTGCCCATTTGTACGCCAAGGGGGGCGCGTGCCGCAATCTGCGCGGCCAGGCTGATGGCATCTGTGAGGTATTGATCCAACGGCGCGATGCGACTGGCCAGGCCATAGCGGAGCGCTTCTTCGGCGGTCAAGCGCCGGTCGTTGAGCACAATTTCCATGGCGAGCGATTTGCCGACGGCTTTGGTCAAGCGCTGGGTGCCGCCGGCGCCGGGAATGACACCGATGTTGATCTCTGGCTGTCCGAATTTAGCGGTTTCCGAAGCGACAATTATGTCGCAAGCTATGGCTAATTCGCAGCCGCCACCTAAACAGTGACCACTGACGGCCGCAATCAGTGGTTTGCGAATATTGCGCAATTGCCGCCAGCGTTCGATCATGCCGCGGTTTAACATGTCGGTGAGGGTGGCATTGGCCATTTCGGTAATATCGGCGCCGGCAGAGAAGGCTTTGTCGTTGCCTGTGATGACGATCGCACCAATCGTGGCTTCATGGTCAAAGCTTTGCAAGGCATTGATCAATTCTTCCATCAACTGACTGCGTAAGGCATTGAGCGCTTGAGGGCGATTCAGCCGGATCAAACCAACTCGTTCGACGGGGCGCTCGACGATGATATCCTGAAAATTGATTGGAGCAAGATCTGGGGTATGAAGGTCCATGTGATTCTCCTGGGTGACAGGGTAGCGATACGGATGCATTATATTATCTCTCGCTTTGACAGATGTCGCAAGCGTTAGCCCAGAGAACGCGACGAAAGGCTTTATGGGGCCTTTTTAACCCTGTTGCCAGGCTCCGCAAAGCGACAATGACTAGGAGAACAAGATCTGGTTGACATAGAGGAAAGTGAAGGTATAATAACCGTATGAATTTAGACCGAATTGCGTACCGTTGGTGGATCCTGTTAGGCTTACTCGGATTGGCTAGTTTGGCCTGGTATTTTGGCCCTGATCTGTGGCGTTTGCTGCGCGACCGAGCGGCATTGGAGATGTTTGTCCGACGCCTTGGTTGGATGGGACCTTTGGTATTGGTTTTGCTCAATGCCGCGCAGATTATCATTGCGCCCATCCCAGGGTATATGGTGCAGTTGACGGCCGGCTTTTTGTATGGCCCGATCTGGGGAGGGGTGTGGGCCTCTTGCGGCTTATTGCTTGGATCGATGTCGGCAATGTGGTTAGCGCGCAGCTATGGTCGGCCACTGGTCGGCCGGATCTTCGGCAAAGAGCGGCTGCGCAGTTGGGATAAAGTGACAACGAGTACGCATACGCTGGTTTGGCTGATCTTGCTGGTCACCCCGATTGGCGATCTGCCCTATTTTCTAGCGGGCTTAGCACGGGTTAGTTTTCTAAAAATCGCTTTATTAACGATGATGATCCGTGTGCCTGGTGTGTTTGTCTCGGCCGCGATTGGCGCCGGCGTCATTGGGTTTTCCTGGTGGCAAATCGTGGCGGTTTTCGTGACGGTCGGTGGCATTTTGTTAATTCTCTTTAGCTATCAGGAGCGGATCTTAGCTTGGCTTGGCCAACGCTTGGAGCAGGAGCTATGATAGCCCTGTCTGGAACGCGCCTGTTATGCCATAAAACGAGTCACTTCGGCTGTCCGTGATCCGTCCCCATTCCATCAGGGCGGCCCGACGTTACTCTAGATTGCAAATTGAGGGAAAAAATTATGACCGAGTCTCAGGTAATGAGTTTACAAGAACGGATTGAAACTGATTTGAAGCAGGCCATGCGCGATCGAAATGAAGTAGAAAAATTAGCCTTACGCGCCCTGAAGACGGCAATTACGCTGGCTCGAACTGCGACCGCCAATCATGATATAACGGAAGCTGAAATCGTCACCATTATCCAAAAGGAAGCCAAACGGCGGCGTGACACAGCCGCCGAATATGAGCG
Organism: Chloroflexota bacterium; assembly: GCA_026389895.1. GTDB lineage: Bacteria > Chloroflexota > Anaerolineae > Caldilineales > Caldilineaceae > JAPLGZ01. The sequence goes on from JAPLGZ010000596.1 coordinate 2,729, forward strand.
CCTGGGCGAAACACAACGCGCCGCTGCCGAGTTGGCCGAATTACCTGCATTGGAACGCTACCTGCCACCACAAATGGGCGAAGCCGAACTGGAAGCCATTGTGCGCAGTGTAATTGCCGAAAAAGGCGCTACTTCGCTTAAAGAAATGGGTAGCGTTATGTCCGCGGTGATGCCTCGCGTGGCTGGGGTTGCTGACGGAAAAGCGGTTAATCAAGTTGTCCGCCGTTTATTAGGTAGTTGACAACCCGACGCAGGCGAATGGCCATTGTTTGACCTGGCGTTACTATCATGCGCTTTTTTTAATTTAGAGAACGAGGGACTGGCTCCACACCAGAAAACAGATGGTCCCTAATACACAAGTGTCACCCAACCGTTGGTTTAATCACACCCTCATGATCGGCATGGTGGGCTCGGTCAGCATCTTGCTGATCGGCCTCCTTGCCTGGCAATCGCCATTCAGTCGACAAATCAAACTTGACGTTGGCCAGATTTCGCCGAATGATATTGTATCACCCAGCGAAATTCGCTACGAAAGCAAGATTTTGACAGAGCAGGCTCGCGAGCGCGCGGCCCAAGCCGTGCCTGATCAGTATGACAGTACAGAAGGCCGCGTGCGCCGCCAACAGGTGAGCCGCGCCCGCGAAATCCTGGAGTTTATTAGCCTGGTCCGTAACGACGCGTTTGCCACCACTGAATTAAAGACAGATTATTTGCTGGCGATCACCGATCTGGCTTTGACACCCGAAGCGGCGTTGCAGATTCAGAGCTTGTCGCCGGCAGATTGGGTTGCGGTTGTCGAAGAATCACCTCAAGCCTTAGATCGCGTTATGCGTGATGAAATTCGTGAGAGCACATTGCCCAGCACGCAGCGGCGCGTCCCTTCCTTGATTAGTGCCGATTTAGATGAGGCTGCCGGGTTGGTGACGGCGACCCTTGTGCGCGCGTTGATTCGCCCCAATAGTTTGCCTAACCAAAACCGGACCGCCGAGTTGCGCGCCAATGCCAGCAAAGATGTGCCGGCTCAATACAATGTGCTGCAACAGGGCGAAACGATCATTCGCGCGGGTGATCGCGTCGGCGCTGACGATGTCGAGGCCCTGACGCAGGTTGGGTTATTACAGCAGAAATGGGATTGGTGGATGTTGGTGCGAGCCGTGGCATTAACCATCATCCTCTTGGTCTTTGTCATCCTTGCTCTTTATCAAGTACGTCCCAGCACGCTCCATAACTATCAGGAATTGGCTGTCCTGGTGGTTGTAACGATTGTTGGGCTCCTGGCCGCCAAGTTTATGATCGTGGCCAACGATTGGTTGCCTTACCTCTATCCGTTGGCGGCTTTAGGCATGTTGATTACCGTTCTGGTGGATCTACGTGTCACTTTTGTGTGGACCATTGCTTTTGCGCTGGTGGTGCAATACCTGGCCGGTAATAATGGTGTGGTAACCGTTTATGCCTGCATGGGCACCTTACTGGGTGCGCTACTCCTGGGGCGGGTTGAACGCTTGAGCGCCTTTTTGTGGGCTGGGCTGGCCGTTGCGGTTAGCAATCTGATGGTTTTGCTCGCTTTTCATACTACCTCGTCTGAGTGGCTGACGTCCGGCAGCATGACCAAACTGATGCAGGCTCTGTTAATGGTTGCGCTAAACGGTGGTTTATCCGCCTCTGTTGCATTGCTTGGATACTTTATTCTAGGCAATTTGTTTAATATCACCACGAGTTTACAACTAACAGAACTAAGCCGGCCAACGCACCCACTCTTGCGCCAGTTGTTGTTAAAGGCCTCTGGCACCTACCATCACACCATTTTGGTCAGTAATTTAGCCGAACGCGCCGCTGCCGCTATCGGCGCGGATGCCTATCTGGCACGCGTCGGCGCCTATTATCATGACATTGGCAAAACCTTGCGCCCCTACTTTTTTACCGAAAACATCTCGGATGGCCCGTCGCCGCACGATAAGCTGGATCCGCTGACCAGCGCCCAGATTATCATCAGCCACGTACGCGATGGGATCGATCTGGCCCAAAAATATCACTTGCCAGAACGTATCCAAGATTTTATTCGAGAGCATCATGGGCGGACGGTGACGCAATATTTTCTGACCACGGCTTTGCGACAGGCGGTGGAAGGTGAACAGATTAACGAGGAAGATTTTCGCTATCCTGGCCCTAGTCCGCGCAGCAAAGAGACGGCCATTTTAATGTTAGCAGACACCTGTGAAGCCGCCGTGCGGGCGATCCGCCCTGCCACGCGCGAAGAATTGGCGCGTTTGGTCTATCGTTTGATTGATGAACGCGTGGATCAAGGCGAATTAAACGAAAGCGACTTGACTTTTAAAGATCTGCAGACGATCAAGGAAGTCTTTTTACAAGTGCTCCAAGGTGTCCATCATCCACGTATTACCTATCCGGAATCCATTAAGCCAAGTGATAAAAATGCGAAAGTCGAGGGCAATTCAAGCGTCAAGCCGAAAGAGCCCATGCCCGACAAAGTCATGGCTGATAAAGGCCCATCGCAGCGGGTGATGGCCAACACGACTGCGCCCGAGCCGGTGACGCCGGGTGGTATTGAGGAATCGATCAACTTGGTCTCGCTCAAACCGTTTGATCCGACTGGACATTTGATGTAGCTAGACCTTGCGCCAATTGCAGAATCTCACGCAAAGGACGCAAAGACAAACAAGTAAACGCTCGTTGATCGTGCAGTTGGAAATGAATTGGGTCCCTCGGATTATTCCACTTTATTTTCTTGAGTAAGGGAAATCACTTGCCAATGGCGGAAGATTATCAGATTGATATCCAGGTGGATGAAGAATTTTCTGGCCTGGTGGATGAACAGAATATTATCGCAGCGGTTGCTGAATTATTGCGCCAAGCCGGAAAAAGTAGTGCTGCACTGACCATCGCGATTACCGATGATGCCTATATCCAGCAATTAAATCAGGAATATCGCGATGTTGATGCGCCGACCGATGTGCTGAGTTTCCCTAGCCAGTCGACCGATCCCACCGTTGATGCCACCCTGGCCTTACCGCCAGAATTAGTGGCCGAGCTTGAGAATTATTTAGGCGATCTGGTCATCGCCTATCCGTATACTGTCGCGCAAGCTGCCCATTATCAAAATAGTGTTCCATCTGAACTGCGTTTGCTGGCTGTTCATGGTGTGTTGCACTTGCTGGGCTATGATCACGCCACCCCAGAAGAAGAGGACGCTATGTGGGCGGCGCAGGAGCGCGCGCTGGCGGCTTTGGGCGATCAGGGGCTCTCACAACGGACTTACGATGCCTGATTCTAAGGAAATTAGTGCGGCGCAAGCTGAACTAAAAAGGCTGGCTGGCCGTGATCGCGGGTTTTGGGCCGGGCGTTGGTTTAGTTTGAATGCTGCCCTGGCTGGTGTTTGGCACACGTTGTCCACCCAGCCCAATGCCTGGCTTGAACTGATCGCCCTCTTGTTGATCGTCGTTGCGGGTTGGTGGTTTGCCATTCATGCAGTCGAATGGGCTATTCTCGGCCTAACGATCTTTCTGGTGCTAGCTCTGGAAGCCGTCAATACCGCGGTCGAGGCGACCGTTGATCTCGTTGCTCCTCACTATCATCCTCTTGCTAAAATCGCCAAAGACGCTGCGGCTGGTGCAATGGTCTTTGCTGTGTTGGGTAGTTTATGGGTGGCCCTGGCTATCTTTGGACCGCGCATTTGGCAGTGGCTGTTTGGCTGAGCATGCGCTAGAAATTATACGAGCGCCGCTTCCCATGCCGCGCGCAATTTACGTGCTTGAGTAATAATGGCGGCTTGCGACCAGATGCGCTCTGGTAATAATGCCTCATCTAGACTGACTGCTGTCGCGCCAGCGCGGGCATAAGCGGCAATATTGGTTAGATTGACCGCGTTGGTTGCAATCAAGGCCATCTCCGGCCAGCGTCGATGGATTTGCCCGATTGTTGGGGCATCAGCCAAAGCCGTCGCTTGTACTTTCAGCATGCGGCAGCCTGCCTGCCAGGCCATTTCTGCTTCGCGAATAGTCTGGATAACCGGTAAGTATAAGACCTGGCTGAGCAAACGCGGCTCGAAGCCTGGACCACTGATAAATTGCGCGCCAGCCTTGATCGCCAACTTGGCGGCGAGCGGGGTGATGATGTTGCCTGCCCCAATCAACAGATGTGCGCCGAAGCGTTGGCATAGGGCGGCGATGGCGGCTCCTGCTTCAGCATTGTGCCAGGTAATCTCCATGACCAGCAATGGCGCGGCTAACAAGGCATCACCCATCTCTAAAAGTTCATCCACTGGTAAATCGCCCTGTATAACGGCCATCATGCCCATCTGTTTGATGCGATGGCCGGCGGCTATGGCAAATTTATCCATCGCTCTCCTGATTGATTGACTTTGGGTTTAGCGTAACTATCCCGTTGCTTGCGTGTTTTTATTCAGCGTAATCGGGAGATAAAACCCCTCATGATGGATAGCGACAAGGCAATTAGGCGCAGGCAAACCGACTAATTGCTCAATAAACCCGTGCTAATTGTTGTAATTTATTGCTAGTTGACAACCCAGCAGGACTTCATTACAATAGATAGACTCTACTCTTCGTCATGTAAGTCTTTTCCCTTCCGATATTAAATTTGTACTCAGCCAGGTTTACGTTCTGATCTCTGGATCAGTCGTTAGGAGCCCCTGTATGCTACGTTATATCGTTGAACGCTTGCTTTGGTTGATTCCAACTCTCCTGGCAATGGCTTTGGTTACCTTTATTGTGATGCACGCGACCCCTGGCAGCCCGCTTGATCCACAATCACCGAACGCCAATTCACTCCCACCTGAACTCCAAAAAAATTTGGCCGAACATTATGGCCTCGACAAACCCCTCTATGTACAATTTGGGCGTTTTATTTGGAACGCCATTCGCCTGGATTTTGGCTTTTCTTATATGTTTAAGAGCCGCACCGTGATGGAGATTTTGAGCAATACCTTTCCCGTTTCACTGCAACTGGGCGTCATGGCGTTTATCTTTGCCGTGGTTGGCGGCGTCACCTTGGGGGTGCTGGCGGCCATGCGCCAGAATACCTGGCTCGATTATCTTTGTGTCTCCATTGCCACATTGGGTGTAAGTTTGCCTAATTTTATCATCGGTATCCTGTTTATTGTCATCTTTAGCCTGAAATTGGGTTGGTTTCCAGTCACTGGCTTTGACACACCGCGCCATTGGGTATTGCCAACGCTGGCCTTAGGGCTAGGTCAATTGGCGGTAATTGCGCGTTATACCCGCTCCAGCGTGTTGGACACCATTCGCGCCGATTATGTCCGCACCGCACGGGCCAAAGGGCTGGGCTGCTCTATGGCTTCTTTTTGGGGATTATGAACTTGGTGGTAGACCTGATGTATGGGTTAGCCGACCCGCGCATTCGTTATGATTAAGCGCTGTAGGTCACGCGTATTACGGGACAAGTTCGCTTCAACCGCAATGGTGCAATGTATTATATTTGTCACGTAACACGCGTGACCTACAGCATCAAGGGAAATCAGGATGGAAGCAAAACAAACAATTCCGATATTACAAAGGCAAGTTAAAGCTGTAGTTAGCGCGCCAACCGAGTTACCATTACAACTGCGCAAACAAACCAGCCTTTGGCGCGACGCCTGGCAGCGCCTGATTCGCAACAAACTGGCGGTCGCTGGCGGTGTGGTCGTGCTGATTTTTCTCTTTATGGCCGTCTTCGCCAATTTTTTGGCCCCCTATCCCTACGATCTGACTAGTTTTGGCAAAGCCTACCAACCCCCTGGTGGTCAATTTCTACTGGGCAGTGATCCACTTGGCCGCGACTTGCTCAGCCGACTGATCTATGGGGCGCGTATCTCGATGACCATTGGTCTGGGCTCACAACTAATCGTACTTTTGATCGGTGTGCCACTCGGTGCGATTGCTGGCTATTATGGGGGCAAGATCGACCTTTATTTAATGCGTTTTGTGGATGTGATGTATGCCTTCCCAACCTTACTCTTTGTAATTTTGATCATGACGGCTTTAGGGGCTGGCCTGCTCAATATCTTTATTGCGCTTGGTCTCACCAGTTGGGTGACGCTCTGCCGGCTTACACGCGGGCAATTCCTCTCGCTGCGTGAAAAAGAATACGTATTAGCCGCGCATGCAGTTGGCGCACCAGCGAGTCGAATTATTATGCGCCATTTGTTGCCCAACGCGTTGACGCCGATCATCATCGCGATTACGTTTGGTATTCCGAACGCAATCTTCACTGAGGCGTCGCTGAGCTTTATTGGGGTTGGCATCAGCCCGCCAACGCCCAGTTGGGGCCAGATGGTGGGCGAATACCAACAATATATTCGCAGCTATTGGTATTTGGCCACCTTTCCGGCGATTGCGATTGGTCTCACCATGTTAGCGTTCTCCTTCTTGGGCGATGGGTTGCGCGACGCACTTGATCCACAAATGAAACGATAAATCCAGCAACAAGTAGCAGGAAACAGACCATAAAAAATAGATGATAGCGCGTCTGTTATCCTACTACTTGCTACTTTTCTAAAATATATAAAACAGAGGAGAAAACAAAACATGCAAGATTGGACAAAAGATCCCCAACAGCTTGAATTTTTCGAGCAGCGTACGCAAGCCGCCGGCGTGAGTCGGCGTGGTTTTCTGAAGATCCTCGGCGCTGCCAGCGCTGCGGCTGCCTTAGCGGCCTGTGCACCAGCACCGGCCGCACCTGTGACAAGCGGCGATACAACTGCGGCACCGGTCGCCGCTGGCGAGGCCGTGCCCGACGCCGAACAGATTTTCCGCCAACCCTGGGCAGACGAACCCTCCAGCCACGACTTCAATAAGTATCTCTACTGTGCTGGCGAAACCGAGTTATTTGCTGGTCTGACTCGCTTTGACAAGGATTATAAACCTCAGCCCTATGTCGCGGAGAAGTGGGAACTTAGTGCAGATGGCAGTGTTTATACATTCCATATCAAGCCTGGGCAAAAGTGGAGTAACGGCGATCCCGTGACGGCGCAAGACTTTGAATGGTCCTTCAAGCGTCAGCTTGACCCGGCGACCCAGGCAGAATATGCGGCGTTCTTGTTTGATCTTAAAAATGCCGAAGCTTTTAACACCAAGCAGGGTGATATCAAGATCGATGATGTCGGCGTGAAGGCTACGGACGATCTGACACTTGAAATTACTTTGGAAGGGCCACGCGGTTATTTCCTCACCGTTTTGGCCTTCACCGCAGCGTTGCCAGCCCATAAAGGCGCAGTGGAAAAATTTGGTGACAAGTGGACAGAAGCGGCTAATATCGTTACCAACGGCCCGTGGAAATTGATGACCTGGGATCATGAGCAGGAAATGATCTTTGAGCGCTTTGAAGATTTTATTTTGGAACCCAAGCCCAAATTACGCAAGCGGATCTCCAAGATCATTGCCACCGATGCCCAGTTGGCGGCCTATGAAGCGAATGAGATTGACCGCGCGCGTGTACCGCTGCCCGAACTCCAACGCATCAAAGATGACCCCGTGCTCTCTAAGGAGATCCAGACCTTTTCCCAGACTGGCACATTTTACCTGGCACCTTCCTATACGATGAAGCCCTTTGATCTCAAAGAAGTGCGTCAAGCCCTCAATCATGCGATTGACCGCGATACGCTGGTCAAGGATGTGTTGCAGGGTATTGGTCAAACGGCCTATACCTTTGTCCCGCCCGATTCACCAGGCTATATTGACCCAGCCAAGTATAGCTGGGTTAAGGAATTGACCGAGTACAACCCACAAAAAGCAATCGACCTGCTCAAAGGCACACCGTATGAAGGTGGCAAGAATTGGCCAGAAATTACGATTACTTTTCGCACGAATGAGTTATCCGAGTTGCCAGTGCAAGCAATTCAGGCGATGTTGAAGCAAAACCTGAATATGGAGATCAAACTCGAAGCAATGGAGCAAAAAGCCTTCCGCGCCAAGATGTGGGCCCACGAAATTCAGCTAAATTATGTACGCTGGTACATGGATTATCCCGATCCGAACAATGACTCATTCTTGGTTTGGTACTCCAGCCGTTCTAGCGGTTCACGCCACGAATTTAAGAACGCTGAGTATGACAAGTTGGTGACGGATGCTGCTGCGGCCACGGAATGGGACAAGCGCATGGAACTGTATGCCCAAGCCGAACAACTGATGATCGAAGATGGTGCAGCCACCTATGTCTACTATCCGTTTGGCATCCGGCTCTATAAACCCTGGGTTCAAGGCTTGCCCAAGAACTCTGCTGGGTTGGGCGTCCAGGATTGGAACATCTACTTTGCCTTGCCGCAAGAGGTGTATATCGCCGATGCACCCGACCGACCCAAGTTGAGCTAATGCTTGTCAAGCACCAGTGGCTGTTCGATTTTTGATCGAACAGCCACTGGTGCTCGTAACAACTTTGGCGGTTTTTCGCCTGATGGCACAGTTAAAGTCGTTATGCTAAAGCTTGCCCTACAAGTTGGTAAAGGGATTACAAATCTAATTGTTTTACTCAACCTGTTGGATCTGCTTATAGATGATCAGCCTGCTTTCTGCCCCCAAGAAAGCAGGCTTTTGTTTTTACATACCCAGGAGTAATCAATATACTTGCCCCATACCAAATGCTGATTTGGCCTGATCCGTGCTAAAATTATGGGAAATAGAAAATATAAAGGCTCATTGCAGCCAGCTATACCACCACACGAAATTTACTTTAGCAAGCAGCGTAGCTTGTTTACGACCCCCTAATGAGTGTAATAAATTAGTGCAATAAACCGTGTAACAAAATAGTGTAACAAAAATAGTGTAATAAAAAGGGTAGTAGACTCTTATGAGTAACCAGATTGCTGTGTTTATCGATTTTGAAAATGTCGCCTTATGGGCTGAACAAGAATTTCTTGACTTTGAATTAACACCTTTAATGGAATATTTACAGAGCCGCGGGCCGGTGGTGATTAAGCGTTGTTATGGCGATTGGAGCCGCTTTTCGCGTTATCGCGAAGAATTGATGAACAACGCCATCGATTTGATCCAAATCTATAGCGTACGCGCGGGCAAAAATCGCGCGGATATTCGCATGGCGCTCGACGCGCTGGAAACCGCCATGACGCGCTCACAAATTCACACCTTTGTGATTATTTCGGGCGATAGCGACTTCGGGCCACTGGTGAGCAAATTGCGCGAGTATGGCCGTTATACGCTTGGCATTGGCCCGCGCGATGTCACACATCCGCTGTTGGTCAAAGCCTGTGACGAGTTTGTCTATCTAGAATCCGTGCTTGGCGATCAACCCGAACTGGATGATTTAGAAAACAATATGCATGCCGACAACGAAGCGGCGCGCAGTTTGTTGGGTAAAGCACTGCGCATTCACGCCCAACGGGGCGAATTACCCATTCTAGCGGCCAAACTCAAACAGACGATGTTGTTGATGGATTCCGCCTTTAATGAGGCAAATTTCGGGTATACACAGTTCAAGAATTGGCTGGAGAATAACAGCGATCTGCTCCAGTTGTTCAACCGAGATTTACAGCTTTATGTGGCGCCGATGGACTTTGTGATTCCCAGCGACTTGGAAGATATGCATTTGTGGGAAAAGTCGGTTGTCGAAAATGAGACGTCTGGTGCCACGACGCCGTCCGTCTCGCTCCTCGATTCGATGAGCGCCCGACCCTCGTTGCGTACCCAATACAAGCAAATTTTTAACCGTCTGAAGATGACGGCGGTTGACTTTAATACGCGGCGGGATGTCCTGCGCGACATTTATCGCGAACTGGGTGAACATCCTGGTGAACGTACAACCGATGAACTGTTAGACGCCCTGTGCACCCGTTATGATGCGCAAGGTTTGATCCGCAGCAAGACGACCCTACGCCAGATCTGGCAAATGGGGTTTCGCCAGCGCGCCTTCGATTATCATGGTCAAGTGGCCTCTGTGCATGTACCGGTTTGGCTGGCCAAAGAGATCGACAGCGAGGCGGCGTTTGTCCACCGCGCCGAAGCGGGTTTTGTCTATGCCGTGATCAACGCCGGGATCGAAATCGATAAGGCTGAGTTGGCCGTGATTTTACTCAACGACCATGACCAGGTTGATTATGTACAAAGCCTGCTGGATGACTTGGAGGAGCGCGGCTTGATCATCCAGAGCGAAGGGCGCTATGCGCTGCCTGGCCCACACATCATCCCTTTCGTTGATGAACCGGCGCTAGAACCGGTCTGTTATGACATTCAACATGTGCAATTGCCCGATAATTTGCCTGGCACGCCAGAAAAGGCGCGTGGAATCGCCAAAACTGCCATGTTGCAGCGTTCACAGGATTTTGCCGCCTCGGCGCGCAGTTATCTCTATGCTTGTCGCATCCAGTGGGATGCCGTCGAAGAGGGTGAACCAGGGGCAACGCTCGAAGATTTGCGCTGGTATATGGCTTCCTATGCCTCGGTGAAAGCGGGCGAAATGTCGCAAATTCACCGGGATTATGGCCATTCACGGCCTTATTATCTGGCCTTTTTTAATCTGGTGCAGGAAGATGATCCGTTGTGGAGTCGCATGCGCGGCCTGATCAACCCGATGCTCTGTTACTACTGGGTCAACGCCTGGCGCGAACTCGGTATGAGCGCTGGTAACCCGAGCCTGAACGCCTCATCGCCCGCCGAGATCGCGATTCGGGCTGCGCTGCATGAAGATCCAGAATTATGCAAACTTTGGTTTACCATGACCAATAGTTTGGCCGAAGTGAATCCCGGGTTGGTGCGCCGAGTCTCGAATCAGATCCGTCTGAATCGCAACGACGCCCCGGCGTCGATTCAGGTGGCGGATACGTTGGATCAGATGTTGATGGCGTGAGGTTGCTGTGGGGCGCGGACTCCCTCGGTTCGCGTTCCGCAAACTAAGCGAGTTAGATTTGAGCGATGGGGGACAAATATGATTACTCCAAAGGAATTGGTACACGCCGGTTTATATCCTGATGAACAGAGCGTTGTTCAAGAGGCGTTACGGGTCTTGTGGCAAGAGCGCCCTCAATTACGTATTGAATGGGCAATTTATCAATATCAAACTCAACCTATTTCAGTTGCCAAAGCCGCTTCATTGGCAAGTGTAAGCTTTGATCGGATGAAGGAATTATTAATCCAGAGAGCCATACAACCTCGATTAGGGCCAGAAAGTGTTGATGAAGCCAATCAAGAATTGGAAATAATCGAACAAACGTTGGCGTCACATCATTAACTTATGGATATTATTGTCAATACAACGGTGATTTCCAATTACGGGAGTGTAGGGCAGCTTCAACTCTTGCCGTTACTCTGGGAACGACTTTATATCTCAGATCAAGTTTGGAGTGAAATTCAAGCAGGGCTTGCGGAGGGATATGATTTTTATGCGGGCATCGAAAAAATCATTTTCCCGCTTACCGAAACTGGTTGGCTTCATCTAACTGCTTTAAATACATCAGAGGAATTTCGGCTTCTGGGGAAATTATCGACAACTTTGCATGCTGGTGAGGCATCTTCAATTGCAATTGCTCATTATCGCAAATGGACTTTTTTGTCAGATGATAAAGCCGCGCGTACGGCTTGTAGACAGTTAAATGTGCCTGTATCTGGGACGATTGGCATTTTACTTTCGCTTGTCAAACATAATTATCTGAACTCCACCCAAGCTAATACCCTCTTACAACAGATGATCCAATTGGGTTACCGTTCGCCTGTCAATTCTTTAAATGAGATCCTCCAGAAGTTTTAGTTCATTAATAATGTCTACTGCTCTTAGCGGTCTCTACTACTACCACTTAAACCGCGCTCCATTCATCGGTTGTCGGGGTATTAATATCTTCGTGATAGATAACTTTACCTTGTAAGTGACCAAATAGCTCCTCGACGCTGCGTTTCCTGGCAATCGGCTGAATACGCAAAACTGGGCGATGATTGTCGGTGACAATCACTTCTTCGCCACTTTTTTCGATCTCACGAAAAATTTGGAACATTTGCGCTTTGAGTTTACTTTTTGAGATTGTGATCATAACTTCTCCATTCTACGCAACGAGTTGTAACGTGCCGCCGGGGACAGCCAGGGCCTAGATTTTGGGATAAGCCAACTTGGTCGCCCCGTCCGCACTCGGCACGCTGGACTATCTATTTTACTCAGAGCGAACCGCACTCGCTGGCTGCATTTGACCCATGCGCCATGCCGGGTAAATCCCTGCCAATAATGCTGCGCCCAGGGCAACGGCAAAGGCTTGGAGGAAAGCGTTTGGTTGGAGTTGGATCTGCAACGTCCAGCCAAAGGAGCGTAGATTAATGATGTAGATGAGAATGATGGCCAGCACAAAGCCCATTGGGATGGCAATCAACCCGGCGCTCGACCCGATGAGGCCGGTTTCCCATAGCGAGAGTCGCCACAATTGGCTGCGCGTCATGCCGGTGGCACGCAACACCCCGATCTCGCGGCTGCGTTCGAGTTGAAGACTCATGAGGGTGCTGAAAATACCGATAAAAGCCACGAGTGTCGCGAGCAGTTGCAGGGCCACGGTAATCGAAAAGGTGCGGTCGAAGACTTCCAAGGCGTTTTGGCGGGTGCTACGGTTGGAGCGCACCAACACTTCGGTCTGTTTGGCGAGGGTCGTACGAATTTCGTTG